>JAKSCZ010000344.1 GCA_022360335.1 Pseudomonadota bacterium | reverse complement strand
GTAGCCTCATAATCAAACGGCTCGCCCCAGCCGTAATTTACGGTCTCAAAATCAAGACCCAGCCTTTCGGCATGGTCCAATAGCCTCTCTCCGAACTCCCCGTTTGTGACTATCAGCCCCGTCCCGCCGAGCATAGAGAGCTGGGCAGCCGCAGCGTCGTTTGCGAGTGTGCCTGAGCCCATAAGTATCTCCGCGCCCGAGGCGCCCGTCATTGAGCCGAGCTTTTCTTTAACCTCCCGGAGCTTATCCAGAAACTCCGGTGAGCGGTGCGAAATAGGCGTTTGGGTAAAAGCCTCTTTTACTTTTTCCGGGACGTCCACAGGGCCCGGCAGAAAATTAAACCGTTTTTCATTCATGAATGTTTTTAAACTCACTCGTTAGCACTTTTGTTTCCTTTCTGAATCTGGACGAGGACTGCCACGTAAAGTACATCGGCTGATACTCGGCCCCTGGGCTTCCGACGACGTGGGCAAAGGGCTTAAAACCGAGCCGGTTATAAAGCTTTTCCTGCTTCGGGTTGGCCGAGATTATCCCCAGGTCATAGTCCCTGTCCCGGGCTAATTCCGCGAACAGCTGGAACAGGCCCTTCAATACCTTCCTGCCCCTTCGGTCCTGCCTGATCGAAAGGAGCCTGATCTCGCATATGGACCGGGATTCGGGAAGATAACTGTCCAGGTCTTGTAGCTTTACGTCCAGCGAGAATGGGCGCTTATCCCTCACCGCCATCATCCCCAAAAGCTCTCCAGAGTCCAGGCATATGAGATATGTGTTTTCGTGATGGAACTTGTCCACGAGCCTTCTGTCAGCATTTCTCTCGTGCTGAGGTATCTCTTCTACGAACGTCTCGTAGTTAAGAGAGTGTATCTGCTCCATTTCCGACTCACTGTCGGCAATCTTGAATACCAAATCCATGCTCATTTCGTCTTATCCTGCAAGTTAAGATACGGCTAAAGGTAAAAATATCATGTACAGGAGGGAATTTAAACTAACCTCAGATAAATTACTACTCGAGGAATCGCTCTTTGTCCTCTGGGCCCGGCACCATGCAGTCATCCCTCCTGCCAAACCACTTGTATCTATTATGCGCTATAATGTCATATACCTTGTCCCGTACCCGCCAGGGAACAACCATAAACGTGTACAAAAGAGGCCACAGCCCGCCCAGCCTGCGCGCCACTCTAAGGGCCGCATCGGACCTAAAGTAAAGCCCCTCTTTATCTATCAATACCAAACTGTCCGGAATGTTGTAATACAGAGTATGCTCCCTTAGGAACTTTCTGGAAAAATCCGACTGTAGGGGCGCAAACTTAAACACCTTCTCCGGATCCCGTTTAATTATGAACTTTACAGAATCGTTACAAAGGTTGCACTCACCGTCAAAGAATACAATAGGCCCCCTCAGCTCTGTTTTACTCAAAACTCATTCCCAAGAGGTTAATTGCCTTGTTTTACGCCCGGCAGAATAATATACCAGTTGCCCCCGACCTGGCTT
>JAKSCZ010000587.1 GCA_022360335.1 Pseudomonadota bacterium | reverse complement strand
CGTTGGGGAGCGCGAACGACTAAAAAAGCCACATGATTCCGGTCATCGCGCACTGCAGATCGTTCCGCGCACCGCGTCGTACGGCGGCCGTGTTGCTTGCCGCGCTCCTGAATCTGGGGCTGCTGCCCTGCTCGATGGCGTTCGAGGCCGTCGGGGAAGGGCACGACTGCTGTCCGCCGGAACTCCGGCTCGATGCGTCCGACTGCTGTGAGGTCGGCGATGCGACCGTCGATGCGCGCGGTGCCGCGACGAAGTCGGACGGCGGCGATTCCGGGGAAATCGTTGCGCTCGCCCCGGCCTGGCCCGATGCACCGGCCGCCCGAAGGTATCCCGCCACGACCGGTCCGCCCGGCGGCCCGCCTCGCTCCGTCGAGCGCCACAAGCTCCATTGTGTCTATCTGAACTAGCCGATCCTGCGCCGTAAGTCCTTTCGGTTTTTCAAGCAGGAGTTGGTTTCATGTCGTCTTTTCACGGGCGCTTGCCCGTCTACATCGTCGTATTCGCGTTCGCGGTCTTCCCGCCGTGCACGACGTTCGCCACCGAAGACCCGCGGCTGCCGCTGACGCTCGCCGAGGCGGAAGACCTCGCGTTATCCGGTGAAGCCGGTACGGAAGCGCTGCTGGCACGAGCCGGGGCCATGCGGGAACAGGCCGTTGCCGCCGAGTCCTTGCCCGATCCGTCGCTGCGCGTCGGGTTGGCCAATTTCCCGATCAGCGGCGGCGGTTTCTCCGCGGAGGGTATGACCCAGGCGCAGATCGGCATCCGTCAGACCTTTCCGCGCGGCCGCGCATCCGACGGCAGGGCGTCCCGGGCCCGGGCGGCGGCGCTCAGCTCGAGTGCGGACGCCCGCGGCCGCGACGTGCTCAGTTCCGTTCGCAAGGCGTGGCTCGACGCCTATTACTCGCAGCAGGCCTGGCGACTCGTCAACGAGTCCCGCCCGTTCTTCGAGGATCTCGTCGGCATCACGCGGTCGATGTACTCGGTGGGCCGCAAGTCGCAACATGACGTGCTGCGCGCGGAACTCGAGCTGAGCCGGCTCGACGACCGCATCATCGACCTCGGTCGTGCACGGGCGCAAGCCCGGGCGGCGCTGTCACGCTGGATCGGCGCCGCCGCGCACCGGACGATCGCAGGGAAACTCCCGGTCCGGGGCGAGCCGCCGGCGCTGGCCGGGCTGCACGGCGGCCTCGAATCGCACCCCGCGCTGGCCGCGGCGGATGCCGAGGTCGCGGCCCGGCGGGCGGCCGTCAAAAGCGCCGAGGCGAAACGAAAGCCCGGGTGGACGCTCGACGTGGGCTACGGCTATCGCGAGGGGTTCCTGCCCGGCGGATCGCCGCGCTCCGACTTCGTCAGTCTTTCGGTATCGGTCGACCTGCCGTTCTTCGGCGAGAACCCGCGGGACCGGAGGTTCGCGGCGGCGCTGCGTGAAGAACGCGCCGCCGCCGAATCGCGCGCCGAACTCCTGGCCCGGCTGGCGAGCGAACTCGACGCCGAGTATGCCCGGTGGGCCGACCTGAGCCGCAGGCTCACGCTCTACGAGACGCGCATTCTCGACCAGTCGCGCGGCCGGGCCCGGGCCGCGCTGCTCGCATACCGGAGTGACGCCGGCGATTTCGCCGACGTCATGCGCGGTCATATCGACGACCTGAATACCCGCCTCGACCACGTTCGTCTGCAGGTCGAACGGGCGAAGAGTCATGCCGTACTCGCCAATCTCGGAGGCCTGGAACAACGATGAAGAACACGCTTATCGTCGCGGCAATACTCGCGGCACTCGTCATCGGACTGCTCATCGGCCGCGCAACGACGGTCCCGGCCGATTCCACAGGCCCGGCGGATCGCGAGATCCTCTACTGGGTCGCGCCGATGGACCCCGACTACCGGCGTGACCGGCCCGGCAAGTCGCCGATGGGCATGGACCTCGTGCCGGTCTACGCGGACGGCGCGGACGCCAGGCCCGGGGTGGTTTCGATCGATCCGACGCTCGTCAACAACCTCGGGGTCCGCACGGCGCTCGCGGAACGGGGCGCGCTTGCGCGGCGCGTCGAGACCGTGGGCTACGTCGCTTATGACGAAGACACGCTGCAGCACGTCCACACACGCGTCGAGGGCTGGATAGAAAAGCTCGCCGCAACGGCGACGGGCGACCCGGTCGAGCAGGGGCAGCTGTTGTTCGAATTGTATTCCCCGACGCTCGTCAACGCGCAGCAGGAATACCTCGCGGCACTCGCGAGCGGCAACGAAGGTCTGCGCAGCGCCTCGCGCGACCGCCTGCTCGCGCTGGGCGTGACGGATCGCGAGATCGGCAGACTCGAGTCGGAACGCAGGGCCAGCCAGCGCGTTCGCGTTTATGCCGGGTCCGGCGGCGTCATTGCGCAACTCGGGGTACGCGAGGGCATGTTCGTCACGCCCGCGACCGAAGTCATGTCGGTGGCGCAACTCGACAAGGTGTGGGTGGTCGCCGAAGTCTTCGAGCGACAATCCGCCTGGGTGCAGGCGGGGCAGAGCGCGACGGTCGAGCTGGACTACCTCCCGGGCGTCACGCTGTCGGGCACGGTCGACTACGTCAATCCGGAACTCGATCCGCGGACGCGGACGCTGAAGGTACGGCTGCGCTTCGCCAACACCGGCGCGCGACTACTGCCCAACATGTTCGCGCGCGTCGTGATCGACGGGTCGCCGATCGACGACGTGGTGCACGTCCCGCGCGAGGCGGTCATTCGCGGCGGCTCCTCCAGCCGCGTCGTCGTCGACATCGGCGGCGGCCGCTTCGAATCCCGCAGGGTGCTCGTCGGCATCGAGTCCGGCGATCGGGTGGCGATTCGGCGGGGCCTCAGGGAAGGTGAACGCGTCGTCACGTCGGCGCAGTTCCTGATCGATTCCGAATCGAACATCGAGAGTGCGCTCGAGCGCATGGGGGACCGCCAATGATCGCGGCGCTGATACGCTGGTCGGTGGCGAATCGCGTTCTCGTGCTGATCGCGGCCCTGATCGTCGCGGCCGTCGGCGTGTACTCGGTCAGGCAAACGTCCGTGGACGCGCTGCCGGACCTGTCCGACGTCCAGGTGATCGTCAAGACGACATTCCCGGGCCAGGCGCCGCAGGTCGTCGAGGACCAGGTCACGTATCCGCTGACGACGGCGATGCTGTCGGTACCGAAGGCCGTCACGGTGCGCGGCTACTCGTTCTTCGGCGACTCCTACGTCTATGTCATCTTCGAAGACGGCACCGATCTGTACTGGGCGCGCTCGCGCGTGCTCGAGTACCTGAACCAGGTGGCGGCGAGCCTGCCGGCGGACGCGACCTCATCGCTCGGGCCCGACGCGACCGGCGTCGGCTGGGTGTTCCAGTACGCACTGGTCGACCGTACGGGAACGCACGACCTCGCCCAGTTGCGCAGCCTGCAGGACTGGTTCCTGAAGTATGAACTGCAGACGGTCCCGGGCGTCGCCGAGGTGGCGACGATCGGCGGCATGCTGCGGCAGTACCAGGTCGTCGTCGATCCCGACAGGCTGCACGCGTTCGGCGTGACCCTTGCGGCACTCAAGCAGGCTATCCGCCGGGGAAACGCCGAGACGGGCGGTTCCGTCATCGAGATGGGCGAGGCCGAGTACATGGTGAGGGCGAGCGGCTACCTGCAGGGCATCGAAGACCTCGAGCTCATCCCCCTCGGCGTCAACGAGCAGGGCACGCCGCTGGTGTTGTCGGACGTTGCCGAGATCCGGATCGGGCCGCAGATGCGGCGCGGAATCGCCGACCTCGACGGCGAAGGCGAAGTCGTCGGCGCCGTGGTCGTCATGCGCTGGGGCGAGAATGCGCTGTCGACGATCGACGGGGTCAAGGCGCGGCTCGCCAAGCTCGGCAAGAGCCTGCCCGAGGGTGTCGAGATCGTGACGACCTACGACCGCTCGGACCTCATCCGGCGCTCGGTCGAGACCCTCGAAAACACGCTTATCAAGGAATTCGTCGTCGTCGCGCTCGTGTGCGCACTGTTCCTTTTCCACCTGCGCTCGTCGGCCGTCATCGTGCTCAGCCTGCCGCTCGGCGTGCTCGTCGCGTTCATCGTCATGCGGGCGCAGGGCATCAACGCAAACGTCATGTCGCTCGGCGGTATCGCGATCGCGATCGGTGCGATGGTCGACTCCGCGATCGTCATGATCGAGAACGTCCACAAGCACATCGAGAAGGAGGCGCTTACGAGCGAGAACCGCTGGCGCGTCATCGGCGAGGCCGCCGCCGAGGTCGGGTCGCCGCTGTTCTTTTCGCTTCTCGTCATCACCTTGAGCTTCCTGCCCGTTTTCACGCTCGAGGCGCAGGAGGGCCGTCTGTTCGCGCCGCTCGCGTTCACCAAGACCTATGCGATGGCCGCGGCCGCGGGCCTGTCGATTACCCTCGTTCCGGTGCTGATGGGCTATTTCATCCGCGGCGCCGTCATTCGCGAAGGCAGGAACCCCGTCAACCGTGCGCTGATCGCGGCCTACCGGCCCGTGATCCGGGCGGTCGTGCGGGCGCCGAGAGCGACGCTCGCCGTCGCCGCAGCGATCCTCGCCGCCGGTTTGTGGCCGGCTGCGAGACTGGGCTCCGAATTCATGCCGCCGCTCGACGAGGGCGATCTGATGTACATGCCGACGACGCACCCGGGGGTGTCCGTCGACAAGGCGCGCGAGATCCTGCAGAACACGGACAAGCTGATCATGCAGGTGCCCGAAGTG
>JAKSCZ010000631.1 GCA_022360335.1 Pseudomonadota bacterium | reverse complement strand
TACGGCGGATCGCCGACGTTCGAGATGGACGACGGCTATCTGTACACAATATCCATCGGACGCGAACTGATCGACGGATTGCGCCTGGAGTTTCACCTCGGGCAATCGTCTTCGGATTCAGACTCCTCCGGCGTTATGGGTATGGACACGCGTGTCGACGACGTCTTCAACTTTCAGGCGGAGATAGAGAGCACAATATTCCTGGCCAACCTCGTTTACGACTTTGACTATCTGAACTGGCCGTATACACCGTACCTGCGAGGCGGGATCGGTGCGACACGCAACACGATCGATGCGCAGTTGTCCGCCGAATTCAATTCGGACATCTGGCTCGGAACGCCGTTCGAAGGCCAGTCGGTGGAAAATCAGCCATTCGCAGAAGGCAAGTCGACCGAGTTCGCATGGAACGTTGCGGCCGGAGTCAAGAAATCGATCTCGGATAGGGCGACACTGCGTCTCGAGTACGGCTTGCTCAGTCTCGGCAATTTGGCAACCGGTATCGACGCCAATGAGGATGCCGTACGATTCGACGAGCTGCAGTCGCAGCAGCTCGTACTGAGCTTCGACTGGAAGTTCCGGTAAACCGCCCGCCGCCGGGAAAAGCTAACCCGATACGAGGCGCATCAGCTCCGCACACAGAATCGCACCGTAAGTCCCCAGCGCATATCCGAGCACGGCCAACAGCACGCCGACCGGCGCCAGCGACGGGTGAAAGGCCGCGGCGACGACAGGCGCCGACGCCGCACCTCCGACGTTGGCCTTGCTCCCTACTGCGACAAAGAAGAACGGTGCCCTCACGATCTTGGCGACGGTAATCAGCAAGAGCGTGTGGAACAGCATCCAGATCAACCCGATTGCGAATATCGACGGCTGGTCGGCCAGCATGAACACGTTCATCCGTGTCCCGATGATCGCTACGAGCAAGAAGATCAGAACGGTTCCGATCTTCGACGCACCCGCCCCTTCGAGTCTCCGCGCCCGAGTGAAACTCAGCGCCAGTCCGATCGTCGTCGAGGTCACGACGATCCAGAAGAAATCGTTACCGATTACCGTGCCGGCGAGGGCAGGAATCCTGCCGATCAGGCCACCCGACAATTCTGCAACGAGGTGCGCTGCACCGACCGCGCCGAGCGCCAGTGAGAAAATCAACATGAAGTCGACGCCGGATGCCGGCCGCTCCACCGAAGCCGAATAGTCCGCCATCTTGTCACGAAGCCGCTCGATTGCAGTCGTGTCGGCTCGCAACCAACGGTCGATGTGCTTCGACTCGCCGGCGCCGTACAGCAGGAAGATCATCCAGAGGTTCGCGACGATGATGTCCACAGCCACCATCGCCGCGTAGCGCTCGGCGTTGTATCCGTATATTTCCAGCATGGCCGTTTGATTTGCACCGCCGCCGATCCAGCTTCCCGCCAGCGTGGCCAGGCCGCGCCAGACGGCGTTGGGACCGTCACCGGCTACGGCCGACGGCTCTACGGCGCCGACAATCAGCACGGCAAGCGGGCCGCCGAGAACGATGCCGACCGTTGCAGTGAAGAACATGATCAGCGCTTTCGGGCCCAATCCGAGGATCGCCTTCAGATCGATACTGAGGGTCAACAGGACCAGGCACGCGGGAAGAAAATAATTCTTGGCGATCGGCCAGAGCTGGGAATCGCCGGACGAGATCACTCCGAAGCTGTTCAGGAGAGACGGAATCAGGTAGCACAGAAGGACGATGGGTACGAACGTATAGAAGCGGGACCACCTGCCCCCGAGCCCCCGTGTGTAGAACAGCAACCCGACAATGGCGGCGAGAATGCCGAGTACGACAGCGTCATTGCTTATCAATGGCGTCGAATTACCCATACGAATCCAATAAAGCAAGAAAAGGGGCGGCGCCCGTACGCCGCCCCGGTGTACACGCTCACTTCGAGCTCAGTCGAGATCGACCCCGAAACCGATATAGAAGCGCCGTCCCGTTCTGTCGTACGAGGCGTGCACGTTCGAGTTGTGTCCGTGCACGTAACCATCCGGCAGATAGGGGCCATGATCATCGGTGATGTTGTTGACGCCTCCGTAGACGCGGTACCGGTCGTCGCTGCCGAACTGGTAGCTGGCATAGAGGTCATGCACGACAGTATGCTCGAACTTATCGCCGCCTGCGACGTCGGCCGGGTCCGGATCGTTGTCGTCGACGACGGTGCCGGTGTAGTTGAGGCGATACCTGACGGAGACGTCGTCGGTACCCCAACGTAGCGTGAAACGGTACTCATCCTCGGGCAGGCCGACGATTCCCGCAAAATCATCCACTTCCTCGCCGTCGGGCCCGTTGAATCTCTCCTCGTTCGCCAGAACGTGCGTATACAGCAACTGCGCATCGAATTCGCCGGCCAGGCCGTCGAATGCAAAGCGGTAGTTCGCGCTGACGTCTATCCCCTCGGAGATGAGGACATTCACGTTTTCGACCTGGTTGACGATGCGTGCAATCTGGCCGTCGACGTCTCGGGTAATGGAATCGCAGAATCGATTGTTGAACGTCGGGTCCGTGTAGCAGAGGTCCGCGGCCAGCTGGCTGTCGACCGAAGCGATCGCGTCTTCTACTTCGATATCGTAGTAATCCGCAATGATCGAGAGCCCGTCGACGGCCGTCGGCGTGAACACGAATCCATAAGTAACCGTCTCGGCCGTCTCTTCCATCAGGTTCGGATTACCTACGTTCGGGCCGAAAATACTGCTGCCGGCCTGCTCGAACGCGCCCGTGCCCATCGGATCGTTGATCGCCGCCAGGATACCCGCGACGGATCGACAGTTGTCGGCTACTACGCCGGTCGTAGCGGCCGTAACGCCGTCGCAGGGATCGTTGACGCCATCGAAGTCGCTTCGCTGCGAAGAAAACAGTTCGGTCAGGTCGGGAGCGCGTTGCGCCTGCGATATCTGCCCGCGGAAACGAATGCTCTCCGCAGGCGCGTAGGACAAGCCGAAGTTCCAGCTCGAGACATTGCCGATAGTGCTGTAATCCGCGAAACGATAGGCTGTCGCCAAATCGAGTGCGTATACGCCCTGCTTGCCGGAAACCAGCGGCAGGTTGAATTCCACGAACGCCTCGGTGACGTCGAATTCGCCCTCGATGTCCGGAATGAAGCCGGTCGTCGTCAGGCCGGCGTTGGTGGCCTCGTCGCCGCGCGTGAACTGCTCTTCCTTGCGATAGTCGATGCCGACGGCTACCTGCGATTCGGAATCGGCCGCCGGGAACCTCCCGATCGCGCCATTCAGCACGACGCTGGCTGTCGTCTGATCCATCTGCTGGTACAGCACGTCGGTCGCACGGATGTAATCGGCAGCAGCCTCGGAAACCGAACCTTCTCCGAACACGTTCAGCGGAACGCAGCCGTCGGCCCTGGCGGCCGCATCGATACACCGGTATTCGCCCGGGTTGTCCGGGTCGGCCTCGATATCGAGAGCGAAATCGATCTTCTGCTTGTTGAGTTCATTCTCGCGCACCTGGTTCTGCTCATGACGGCCGAATCCCGCATAAGCGCTCCATGTCCAGTTATCGCCGATCTCTCCATCGAGCTCTACCGACGAACGAAGCGTTTCGCGAATCGATGCACGATACCGCTGCCCGACTTCATTGAAGCGGCGGCGCCAGTCGACCGTGCCCGACAGCGTTTCGAGAACGGCCGGGTGGATGAACGGATGGTCCGCCGGCATGTCGCCGATTCTCACTTCGTCGTCAAAGGGCCCGTAGGTGCTTGCATCCTGCGCGAGCGCGGCCGCGCGCTGTGCGCGTGTCTCGATGTCCGAGTACTGAATCCGGATCGCACCGCGGACGGTGTCCGTGAGATCGTAGCTCAGCTGCGCCAATGCTCCCCAACGCGTTCGCTCGGGCACGACCATGCTGAACGGACGAAAATCGTAGCCGTCGAGAGCTTCCTGGTAGTCGTCGCAGGCCGGCACCCTCCCATCGTCGATGCAGTACCCCGGCTGGTCGTTCTGCCACACTCCGCCGATGTTCCAGGCATCGCCTTCGAATCGTCCTCCCGGGAGGTAAGAACTGCGATTCACCTCCAGTTCTCCTGTGGTGATGTCCATTTCGAGATCCGAACGCGCGTAGTCACGCTCGCTTGCGAAAATCGGTTCACGATCCTCGTACATCGCACCGATCATGAAGTTGCCCCGACCACCGAAATCGACGCCCCAGCCGGCATCCAGCGCCGTCTGCTCACCGCCGCCTTCGCCGGTTACCTCGCCGCGCGCATCGAGCTTCAGGCCCGTAAAGGACTTCTGCAGGATGATGTTCGCAACGCCGGCTATGGCATCCGAGCCGTAGATGGCGGACGCACCCCCTGTCGTGATTTCGATTCGTTCGACAAACGCCGAAGGAATAGTGCCGGTATCGACGCGCTGTGCACTGCCGCTGTTCGAAACCACCCGGCGACCGTTTATCAGCGTCAAGGTCCGGTTGGTACCCAGCGCCCTCAGATCGATCGTCGTCAAACCGGCATTCTGCGTGCTCAGCAGGGAACTGTTGGGCGAGATACCAAAGTAGACGCCGGGAATCTGTTCCGCTATTTCGCCGACATCGATGGTGCCGGCCGCCTCGATTTCACCGACGTCCAGCACTTGCGTCGGGATCGGAGTGTCGATGTTCGATTTTGCTATTCGGCTGCCGGTAACGGCAATCACGTCGATGATCTCTTCATCGTCGTCCTGCGTCATCGGTTCCTGCGCCATCGCAGTGCCGGCCGACAATGCGGCGACACACGCCGCCAGCAAACCCGGCCGGAAAGCGCGCCGCCGTGCATTTATGTGGAAGTACATGATTTCGAATCCCCCCCGATATCAAACGGAATTTTGAATGAACGTCGCGGTGCAGCAGATACAGTCACTTCACGCGCAACCAATAAATAAGATCAGCGTTTGTCAGGGCGGTCAAAGCCGATTCGGACTCTTGTTATGCGTGAATGTCATAATCCTTGCCGGCGCGGTCCAGGAGGTACTCCAGCAGCAGCATGGTCGGCCGGCCGGTCGCACCCACGTCTTCACCGTGCAACTTCGCAGTATTGGATACGTCGAGATGTGCCCAGGAATAACTTTCAGCGAACTCCGCCAGGAACATACCCGCGACAATGCACGCAGCGGTGCCGTCGCCGATGTTCCTGAGATCGGCAAAACTGCTTGCCAGCTGCTTGCGCTCGACAGCCGGCAGCGGCAGCTGCCACGCCCGGTCCAGTGCGGACTCGCCCGCCCTCGACAATGCGTCTGCCAGTTCCTGGTCGTTTGCCATCAACGCGGAGTGCGACCGCCCGAGCGCCACAAGACTGGCGCTTGTGAGCGTTGCGATATCGATAACGGCTGCGGGACCGAACCGCTGAACGTAAGTCAGCGCGTCGCACAGCACGAGGCGCCCTTCGGCATCCGGGTTGATTATCTCGACGGACTTCCCGGACAGGGAGGACACGACATCGCCCGGCCGCGTAGCAGTGGCGCCGGGCATGTTCTCGGCGCACGCCGCGACCCCGACGACGTTCAGAGGAAGGTCCAGTCTCGCGGCAGCCGCGACCGCCGCCAGTGTCGATGCGGCACCGCACATGTCGTATTTCATGCGCTTCATGCCTGACAGGGGCTTGATCGAGTTTCCGCCCGTATCGAAGGTAATACCCTTGCCGATCAGCACGATCGGAGGATCCTCGGACCGGGCTCCGCTATAGGTCAGGACCAGCAGCTTGCTCGGTTCACAGCTTCCCCGGCCGACGGACAGTATCGCACCCATGCCGAGTTGCTCCATCTGCTGCTCCTCGATTACGGACGTAGAGACACTCACGAACCGCCGGCCGATGCCGATTGCGACGTCTGCGAGATAGCTCGGCGTGCACACGTTCGGGGGCGTGTCCGCGAGCGACCGGGTCAGGCGCATTGCCGCAGCCATTGCGATCCCGTGTTCCAGGGCTTCCTTGCTGCCCTCGGAACCGGAAATGAAGACGTTTTCCAAAGCGCGGGGCAGCGCTTCCCGGCGGAAGCGATAGCATTTCGTATCTGCCGTCACTACCGCTTGTCGAACCCGCCAGTAATCGTCCCGCTCAATGACGTCGATGTCGCTGATGTACAAGGCCGCCGTGCGCACACCTGCGGCAACGATGGCGTCGATGGCGGCCTCTGCGACCCTGGCGAACACATCCGCGGTCCGCTCGGCCGGGACACCGGTCCCCACCGCTATTACGGTCTCTATCGAGGGATGACCGAAGACAGGCACCTGAAGCACGTCACCCGGCTCTGCAGGCAACTGGCCGCGGGCGGCGAGTTGCCGGAGCGGCCCGCCGATTTTCTCGTCGAGTCTCCAGACTCCCTCCGACAGGGTCTGCTCGCCTGCTACCGGAACGGCTACGCACTGACATCGGGCATCTTCTACAGGCGTCGTTACCAGGCTGTACTCGAGCACTGGAGAATCCGCCTGTACTTCCGAAAAGTCGTCCGCAATTGCGCGTGCCATTTGCCGCTCCGCTCTAAGAGAAGGTCTGCAGGCTAGCGCAACGCGCAAAGTCGACCAATGCCGAATTCGGCAGAAGCCATTCCTTTTGTGAATAACCCCGTTTACCGAAACCGCTATTGCTGCAGGCTCGCATACCTTTCGGATACGAATTGCCAGAATCGTCCTGCGATCGGCGACGGGCTCGCCGAGTACCGATGCAACTGAATAGACAACGGGATATCGAACCCTGCGTCGGCGGCTCGAACGAGTTCCCCGGACTCGAGCTCGGCGACGACGATGGAGCGTGGCAACCAGGCGAATCCTGCACCAGCCATCACGAACCCCTTGGTGCAACCCAGTATCGAGCTTTCGAGAACCGTGTTCAGGCGTGTAAACGGCCGGGATTCGGTCATCTTCGTGGCGATAGCGCTCGCGATCGAAGAGTTTCGCCAGGGCGACAGGTAATTCAAAGGCCCGGACGATTTCGTCGGAAACAGGTACTCGTCGTCCGTTCTCAGTGAGGCATGGCAAACCGGTACCAGTGTGTCGCGCCCTACGACCAGATGCTCATATCGTCGTGCATCCATGGCGAGAACGTCGATGCCCTGGCCGTAATGGAGCAAAAAGTCACTTTGCTTCGATCGCAGAATCTCAAAGTGCTTGTGAACGCCGGAGATGTCCGTCTGTACCGTCGTCCTGAATCTGCCGAACTCCCCGGACAGATCTGCGACCCACCCCGGTAAGAAAGAAATCGCCAGATTAGTCGATGACGTAAATGCGATGGTCTCAGCTACGGTACTCTCGCCATCCTGAAAATCCTCCTGTATCGAATTTGCCAGTTGGATCATGTACTTGGCCGTAGCCAGGAACCGCATGCCCGGTTCAGTCAACGAAACCGGGTGCGTACCGCGATCCACGAGTTCGGCACCGAGCCAGGCTTCCAGCGACTGGATCCGCCGACTAAAAGCCGACTGCGAGACATGCCGGTCCTCGGCCGAACGCGAAAAATTGCCGGTGCTGGCAAGGGACACGAAGTCCTGCAACCACTTT
>JAKSCZ010000031.1 GCA_022360335.1 Pseudomonadota bacterium | reverse complement strand
GTTGACGACCACGATCGCCAACAGCGGAAAACTGAACAGCCACTGTTGCGGCTCGACGCCGAACCACGCAACGATCCGGTTCAAGGTGCCGTATTCGCCGGTCGCGTACATCGATATCCAGATAAAGCCCACGACCATTTCGGGCACGGCGTTGGGCAGCACGATGATCGAATTGAAGATCGCCTTGAAGCGTATCGGCCGCCGCAGGCACAGCGCCGAGAGCAAACCGAAAACGAACTGGCCGATCACGGCCGATCCGACGACGAATACGAGCGTAACCTTGAGCGAGTTCCAGAACAGCGGATCGGCGAACAGGCGCGCGAAGTTGCGCAGGCCCACGAACGACGAATCGCGTGCGGCAAAACCCAGCAATGCCTCGTTGGTCAAACTGAGCGAAATCGCATAGAGCGCCGGGAACACGATCAGTGCGGCCATCAACAGCAGTGCCGGTGCCATCAGCAGGCGCAGGTACAGCTGCTTGCGGCTTTCGTAGCTTCGGGTTGCCGGTAACATCGCTCGGTGCTCCAGCGCTACTCGTGCGGGCCCGCTACCGCTTCGTCACCCAGTATGTTCCTGACGTACTCGAGCAACAGGCGTTGTGCGCCCTCGGCGTCCTCGCGGCCGGTCAGCAGGCTCTCGGTGGCGCGCGCAACGCCGGCCATCAGCGTGCTGGAACCGACCGTCGTCTGCACCGCCGTAGCCCGGAGCAGCTGCGCATGCGCGTCGTGTATATGGGTGAGTGCGGCGAATCCCTCGTGCTGCGCGGCGTCCAGCCGGGCCGGCACGTTACCCAGGCCCTGCGCGTAGGCGATCGCGGCATCGACCGAGCCCAGCGCGAGAGCCACCCGTTTGGCCAGCTCGCGGCGGCGCGACTTCTGATTCACCGCCCAGCCGTATACCAGCGCCGCCATGACGTGCCGGCCGCCGTGCTTGCCCGGCACGTCCCAGGCGGCGACCCGCTGTTCGAGATCCGGTATCGGATTGCGGCTGTTCGGCCCCCAGTCGAAGATCATGCACCACGTACCGCAGGTGGTGACGAGCAGTTCGCCGGCCGGGAACATCTCGTACTTGGGGATAATCCACGGTTCCGGGTTCAGCAGCGGCCGTATCGGCGTCAGCCCTTCCTCGATCAGCGTCTGGTAAAACTCGAGCGCGTCCCGCACACCCGCAGAACTCAGTCGATACCTGCCGTCGTCGGTCAGCAGGCGCGGGTCCGAGCTGCCCGCCAGCAAATGGCGAAAGCCCTCGGTATAGGCGCCGGTGCCCCAGGTCAGTCCTGCCGGGAACAGGAGCGCGAACTGACCGGTCCGTTCGCGAATCGCGCGGCCGCGCTCGAGCAACTCCTGCCAGTCGGCCGGCTGTGCCGTCGAAATCCCGCGCGCTTCCAGGATGTCCTTGCGGTAATAAAGCCGCTCGACCGCCAGTATCGACGGCACGACGTAGCTACGCCGGTCGAACGTCGCCTGCGCCAGATTCTTCGCCAGCGGCACGAGATGCTCGTACCCGTCCCATGTCTCGAGCTCGCGGCTCAGATCGGCCAGGTAGCCCGCCGCCGCGAGATCGTCGATCTGCTGGTCGCGCGGAACGGTGAACACGTCGGGCGCGTTTCCCGAACGCAACTCCGTGACCAGCTTGGTGAAGTAATCGAGAGCCGGGCTCGGATACTCGACCACGCGAACGTCGATGCCGAGTTCCCGTTCGATCGCAGGAAGCAGCGTGCGCAGCGCGTCCAGCCGCACGCTGCGGTGCTCCGCTATGCGGATGACGTCCTGGGCCGCAGCCGGTGGCTGAGCGGAGAGTAAGCCCGCCAGCATCAGTGCCGCGCAGCAAACCGGTCCGAGCCTTCGTCCCACTGTGGAGCCCCCTGAATACACTGCCCCCATGGCGTGCATGTATTGCTATTTGCGGTTGGTCGAATACAATATCGGGCAAATTGACACCGGTGTCAAATTCTGCCATGAAGCTTGCAATAATCGGTACGGGAATCAAGGCGCGGCAGTACATCGACGCCTGGGCACCGCGTCCGGACGTCGATATCGTCGCATTGGCGGACCCGAGCGCCCCCGCCCGGTCTGCCGCCGCAAGCCTGTCGGCCCGCTACGGCACGGCCGGCGTACCTCAGTTTTCCGACTGGAAACGGATGCTCGACGAAGTCTCGCCGGACCTCGACGCCGTCTATATTTCGTCGCCGCACGCGTATCACGCCGAGCAGGCGATCGCCGCGCTCGGCCGGGGTTGCGACGTACTCCTCGAGAAACCCATGGTGATGACCAGCGCCGAGGCCCGCCGCGTCATCGAAGCGGAGCGCGCGAGCGGCAAGACGCTCGTCGTCGCCTACCAGGGCGGGCTGTCGCCGCTCGTGCAGCGGCTCCGTGCCGACGTTCGCAACGGCGCATTCGGCACGCTGGCGAGTATCAACGCGGCCGTTTGGGAGGACTGGTCCCCGCACTACCGCGGCCACTGGAAACAGCAGCCCGCGATCTCCGGCGGCGGGTTCATGTTCGACACGGGTGCGCACGTTCTCAATACGGTATCGCTGATCTGCAACGCGGACGTCGATCGCCTGGCGGCATTCGTCGACAACCGCGGCTATCCCGTCGATTCCGTCGCGGCGATCGCAGGCCGGTTGAACGACGGCACCGTGTTTACGATCAACGGCGCGGGCGACACCATCCCCGTTTGCCGGAGCCGTATCGAGTTGTTCTTCAGCCGGGCGATAGTACGCGCCTGTGCCTGGGGACGGTGGATCGAGATCGAACGGCCGGACGACGCGGTCGAGCGGCTGGAACAGGAATCGGACAGCAACCTGATGGACGTGTTTCAGCAGGTCCGGAGCGGTGCGGCCGAAAACCCGTCGACCGCTGCACAAGGTCTCCGGCTGGCAACGCTCTGGGAAGCGATCAAGACGTCCGCGAGTTCCGGCCGGATCGTCGCCGCGCCGCTGCGCGCGGCTTCTTGAACAGGGTCTGCTTCGGCGCGCCCTGCTCGAGCGGGATCGGCCGCGCCCAGTGATCGTAGCGCCAGCCGCCGGCATGCGGCTGATTGACGTACCTGACGGCGTTGGCAAGGATGCGGCGGACGTGGACGTCACGATAGATCGGGAAGGTCTCGTGTCCGGGCGCGAAATAGAAAACCCGTCCGCGCCCGCGATGGAATACGCAGCCGCTGCGCATGACGTCTCCGCCCTCGTACCAGGAGACGAAAACCAGTTCGTCCGGCGCCGGAATGTCGAACGGCTCGCCGTACATTTCGGATTTGGGAAGCTCCACGTACGGCGGCACGGATTCGGCGATCGGATGTCCCGGCTGTATGGTCCAGAGGCGCTCGCGTTCGCCGTCGTCGCTTTCGCGCCAGGCGAAGTTGCAGCTGGTTCCCATCAGGCGCTTGAAGACCCTCGCGTGATGCGCCGAGTGCAGGGCGATCAGACCCATGCCGCCGATGACGCGCTCCTGAACGAGATCGACTTTTTCGTCGTCGACTTCGTCGTGATAGCGATGCCCCCACCAGATCAGCACGTCGGTGTTCGCCAGCAGCGATGCCGAAAGGCCCTGTTCCTCGTCGTCCAGGGTCCGGACCGTCGGTCGAAACCCGTGATCCTTCAGCCCATCGGCGATCGCACCGCCGATCGTCTCCGGATAGACGAGGCCGACGATCTCGTCTTCCTTCTCGTGGCGGCACTCGTTCCAAACCGTGACGCGAATACTCATGCCGGGATCGCCTCGCGCAACTTCAAGGTCGTCAGGACGCCGTTCCCCAACAGCTGACTCAGCCAGAAGACCACCCCGGATTTGAGCGCGCCGTTGTCCTTCAGGTCCGCGCCGAACACGGCGTCGATCGAAACCATCTCCTCGACGAGCCGCTCGGCGTCGACGAGGCCGTCTTCCGTGCAGCGCTTCAGTATCTCGCGAAATTCCGCGGCCAGCGGGTCCTGCACGTCGATCGGAGCGCCGTTTTCATCGAAACCCGCGACATACCGGATCCATGCAGCCAGCGAGAGCGCCAGGAGTTCGACCGTCTCGCCCGCCCGCAGGCGATCGCGGAGCGTTCCGAGCCAGCGCTGCGACAGCTTCTGCGAACCGTCCATCGCGATCTGGTACAGGCGATGGCGCAACGCGGGATTGGCAAAACGATCGATCAGGCTGTTCGCGTACTCGTGCAGGTCGAGACCGTCGGGCTCGTGCAGGGTCGGGATGATCTCCTCGTGCATGAGATTCTCGACGAAACGGCTGATTTGGTCGTCGGCGATCGCTTCGTGTGCAAACTGGTAACCCGCGAGGTAACCCATGTACGCCAGCGCCGAATGCGCTCCGTTGAGCAGCCGCAGCTTGGCGATCTCGAACGGTTCCACGTCCTCGACCATGTCCACGCCGACCGACTCCCAACGCGGCCGTCCCCGGGCGAAGCGATCCTCGATGACCCATTGCGAGAACAGCTCCGCCTTGACCATGCCGTTGTCGACGTAAGCACAGACCTTACGGAGCTGTTCGATGTCCTCGGGCTGCGTCGCCGGTACGATGCGGTCGACCATCGAATTGGGAAACGGCACCGCTTCCCGTATCCAGGCCGCCAGCCCGGCGTCTCTGAGTCCGGCGAACTCGACGACCAGGTTCCTGAGCGTATCGCCGTTACTCGGCAGGTTGTCGCAGCACAGGACCGTGGGAACGGGCAGCCCTTCGCGTCGCCGCAAGGCCAGGCTTTCGACGATGAAACCGAGCGCCGTGGCCGGGCTGGACGGCTGCGCGAGGTCGCGCCGGATGTCCGGATGTTCGACGTTGAGCCTGCCGGTCGCCGGATCGTGGCAGTAACCTTTTTCGGTGATCGTCAGCGACACGATCCTGCAATCCGCCGAGCACAGCGCTTCGAGGACCGCGGCGGGATCTTCCGGTGCGACGAGCACCCGTTCGATCGAGCCGATTATCCGGTAGTTGGTCACGCTGTCGCCCATTTCCGCGATCGTGTACAGCCCGTCCTGCGGGTTCAAACGATCTCTCACATCCGGATTCCTGAGCGACACGCCGACGATCTTCCAGTCGCCGCCGAACTCGGACATCGCGCTGTCCGTGTATTCCGCCTGGTGGGCGCGATGGAACGCGCCCAGGCCGAGATGAACGATCCCGAAACCGCGCTCCGCGCGCACGTAGCCTGGCACGGCCACGTTGTCGCCGCATTCGGACAACATGCGGTCGCCGAGTCTTCGCTCCTGATCGATGGTTTTTTCCGGCGCCATGCGCAGGCGACTCCTGTGAGCCTCTTGACAGACCCTAAAGTTTGTACGCGTCTTTCGCGAGCTTGTAGCTGAGATCGACGATCAGTTCCGCCGCGGCGTCCTCGTCGAGACGATGGCTTGCGACGAGCTCGGCGAGATGCACGCAATCCATGCGGCGCGCCATATCGTGCCGTGCCGGGATGGACAGGAATGCCCGGGTATCGTCGTTGAAGCCCGCCAGATTATAGAAACCGGCGGTCTCGTGGGTCGCTCGCCGCATGCGCAGCATGCCCTCCGGGCTGTCGTGAAACCACCAGGGCGGACCGAGTTTCAGAATCGGATAATGTCCGGCGAGCGGTGCGAGCTCGCGGCTGTAACTCGACTCGTCCAGTGTGAACACGATCACGGTCAGATCGTTTTCGTTGCCGAATCGGTCGAGCAGCGGCCGCAGGTCGTTCACGTAGTCGGTCCGGGTCGGGATATCGGCGCCCTTGTCACGCCCGTATTCTTCGAAAACGCGCGTATTGTGATTGCGGCAGGAACCCGGGTGGATCTGCATGACCAGGCCGTCTTCGAGCGACATCCCGGCCATTACGACGAGCATGTGAGCGCGAAACAGTTCGGCGTCGCCCGGGGATGCCCCGCCGCCGCTGATCCTGTCGAACAGGGCTCTCGCATCCCCGCTTCCGAGATCCGCCGTCGCCGCGGTGGGATGGCCATGATCGGTCGACGTCGCACCCATCGACCTGAAAAACTCGCGGCGCAACCGCAATGCGTGCAGGTACTCGTCGTAATTCCGGCAGTCGAGACCCGTGACGTCGCTGAGCGCGTCCAGATTCTGTGCGAATCCGTCGAAGTCCGGATCGACGACGGGATCCGGCCGGAACGCGGTGATCACTCGCCCGCCCCACCCCGAGTCCCGGATCGTCCGGTGATGTTCCAGCGCATCGATCGGCGACTCCGTCGTCGCGAGGACTTCGATATTGAACCGGTCGAACAGCGCCCGCGGCCGGAACTCGTCGCGGCTCAGTGCGGCGGCGATGGTGTCGTAATAGTGGTCGGCGGTTTCGGCCGAAAGCTGCTCCTCCATGCCGAACACGAAACGAAAAACGTAGTTCAGCCAATAAGCCGATGGCGTGCCCCGGAACAGGTGATAGTTCCCGGCCAGAAATCGCCACGCCTTGCGTGGATCGTCGTCGGGAACGCTCCCGTCCCGGCGCGGAACGCCCAGCGCCTCGAGCGGGATACCCCGGCTGTAGAGCATCCGAAACACGTAGTGATCGGGCCGGATGAACATCTCCGTCGCGTCGGAGAAGGGCTCGTTGCCGGCGAACCAGCGCGGGTCCGTATGCCCGTGCGGACTCACTATCGGCAAGGTCTCCGTCTGCTCGAATAGGCGACGTGCGATAGCCCGTTGTGTCGGATCGGACGGAAACAGGCGATCCGGATGCATTGACAATGGCTGTGTCATTAACAGGTAGGCGGCACGCGGGCGCGTTGCCCCCTCGACTCTCACGCAATACTTGGATGGATCACTATATACTGCCTGTTGACACCGGTGTCAATCGGCAGTATACATTTCGTAACAGTCG
>JAKSCZ010000286.1 GCA_022360335.1 Pseudomonadota bacterium | reverse complement strand
TACGTCACGCTCGCCGAGACGATCCGCGGCTTCAACGGCATCGTCAACGGGGACTACGATCACATTCCGGAGCAGGCGTTCTACATGGTGGGCACGATCGAGGAAGCTGTCGAGAACGCGAAGAATTTCACGTAGGAGCGGCTCGTAGGAGCGGCTCGTAGGAGCGGCTTTAGCCGCGAACACCGCGAACACCGCGAACGAACCCTCAACCGATCGGGCCCAAAGCCCCTCTTGCGAAGGACAGGACATGGCAAGCATTCAAGTCGACATAGTCTCCGCGGAAGGCGAAATCCACTCGGGCGATGCCGCGATGGTGTTTGCGCCTGCGTCCATGGGCGAAGTCGGCATCGCGCCCCGTCACGCGCCCATGCTGACGACGCTGAAGCCCGGCGAGGTGCGCGTCCGGGATGCGGACGGCAGCGAAGAGGCGTTCTACGTCACGGGCGGCCTGCTCGAGGTGCAGCCTGCGAAAGTCATCGTGCTCGCCGACACGGCGCTGCGCGGCGATCAGCTCGACGAGGCAGCCGCCCTTGCGGCCCAGCAGGCGGCCGAGAAGGCGCTCGAGGGCGCGTCGGAGGAAACGGACATCGCCCGCGCCCACGCCGAGCTCACCGAAGCCCGTGCGCGTTTCCGCGCGGCGCAAAAGCTCAAGGGGAAACGCTAGGCGCCGCCGGCCGCGCCGGCTACCGTAGCCGGCGGTTCCGGGAACCGCTCGGCCGGGTCCCGGGTTCGCGAACTCGTGTATCATTTGCTGTCTGCAAATCAAGGAGTTATGCCGCTTGGGGCTTACCGTCATCATCCTCGCCGCCGGGCAGGGCACCCGGATGCGCTCGGCTACGCCGAAGGTCTTGCAAGCGCTGGCCGGCAGGCCGCTGCTCGGCCACGTGCTCGACTGTGCGGCGGCGCTGGCGGCGGACGACGTGTGCGTCGTCTACGGGCACGGCGGCGAGGCCGTGCGCGCGGCGTTTCCAGAGGCCGCGCTGCGCTGGACGCTGCAGGCCGAGCGGCTCGGTACGGGCGACGCCGTACGGCAGGCCATGCCGGAGACGCCCGGCGGCAACAGGGTACTGGTGCTTTTCGGCGACGTCCCGCTGCTGAGGCCTGCGACCTGTCGGCGTCTCATCGACGAGACCCCGGAAGGTGACGTCGCCGTACTGACCGTCGATGCGGAGGACCCGGCCGGCTACGGCCGTATCATTCGCCGGGACGGCCGCGTTAGCCGGATCGTCGAGCAGGAGGACGCCGGCCCGGACGAGCTGCTCGTCCGGGAGATCAACACGGGCGTGCTGGCCTGCCCCGGCGACAGGCTGCGCGGGTGGCTCGACCGGCTCGGCAAAGACAATGCGCAGGGGGAGTATTATCTGACGGACGTCGTCGGCATGGCCGTCGGCGACGGCGTCGCCGTCCACGGCGTCAAGGCCGACGACGAGACGGAGGTGATGGGCATCAACGACAGGAAACAGCTGGCTGAAGCCGAACGCGCCCTGCAGGCGCGGCTCGTCGACGAACTCATGGAACAGGGCGTCGGCTTCGCCGATCCGGGGCGCGTCGACATTCGCGGTACGCTCACCTGCGGCAAGGACGTCTACGTCGACGTCAACGCCGTGTTCGAAGGCGACGTCGTGCTCGGTGACGGCGTGAGGGTCGAGTCGAACAACCTCGTCCGCGACAGCCGGCTCGGCGCCGGTACGGTGCTGCACTCCCATTGCCACCTCGAGGGCGCGACGACGGGCGAGAACTGCGAGATCGGGCCGTTCTCGCGCCTGCGGCCCGGTGCGGAACTGGCGAGCGACGTCAAAGTCGGCAATTTCGTCGAGATCAAGAAGAGCACGGTCGCCGCCGGCAGCAAGGTGAACCACCTGACCTACGTCGGCGACGCCGAGGTCGGAGCGATGGTCAACGTCGGCGCGGGCACGATTACCTGTAACTACGACGGCGCCGACAAACACAGGACGACGATCGGCGACCGAGCTTCGATCGGTTCGAACGTAAATCTCATCGCGCCCGTGACGGTCGGCGAAGGGGCGACGATTGGTGCGGGCTCGACGATCGCCAAGGACGCACCGGCAGGGCAACTCACCATTGCCCGTGCACGGCAGCGGAGCATTGATGGCTGGAAACGGCCGGTGAAGAAAGGAACCAAATAGGATGTGCGGCATCGTCGGCGCGGTTGCGGAGCGCAACATCGTTCCGATCCTGGTCGAAGGCCTGTACCGGCTCGAGTACCGCGGTTACGACTCGGCCGGCGTCGCCGTCATCGATGCCGAAGGCACGATCGGGCTGTGCCGCACGACCGGCAAGGTCGCGGAGCTCGAGGAGAAGCTC
>JAKSCZ010000618.1 GCA_022360335.1 Pseudomonadota bacterium | reverse complement strand
GGAACCTCGTAGCGGAAGCCGACGCCGTCGTCGTAGGCGCGGAATCTCAGCAGCATGCGCCGCCGCTGCGGCTCGTCCGTCTCGAACGACACCAGCATCTCGTTGTATCGATCGCGCACGAGACGGCGCTCGCCCCAGGGCTGCTCCCAGGTGGTATCCGAAGCCGACCGGCGCAGGTTCGCGACGTGGAAACCGGCCTCCATCGCCATCGCGTCGACGAAGCGCAGGCCGAGCCGCGACGGCGCGACCACGACTTCGTCGTCGAAGCGGACGCCGTATTGCGGTGAGCCGCGGCCGTCGACGACTACCGTCACGGCGATGCGTCCGTCGGGAGACCGGAGTTCGGCGGCGCCGGCCGCCTGCGCCGACAACAGCGCGGCCAGACCCAGCGCGACGCCCGCAAGACTAAACGAGTTCCGCATCGGTGACGATCTCCACGAGCGACGGGCCCTCGTGCGCGAGTGCGCCGTCGAGCGCCGTGCGCAGCTTGTCGGCCCGTTTCACCCGCATGCCGTGTCCCCCGCAGAGATTTGCATACGCCGCGAAGCCCGGGTTGTGCAGGTCCGTTTGCCACACGGGCCATTCTCCGGCGCGTTGCTCCTTCGATATCTTGCCGAGTTCCGAGTTGTTGAACAGCACGTGGGTGATGTTCATGCCGTACTTGACCGCCGTGTTGAAGTCGCCCATGTACTGGCCGAAACCGCCGTCGCCGCTGATCGACACGACCTGACGCCCGCGGAATTCGTCCCGGTCCCGCGTCGCCGCCCAGGCGCCCATCGCGGCAGGGAACGAGAAGCCGATCGAGCCGAGGTAACCCGACATCAGGACGCGCTGGCCCTTGCTTTCGAAGTACCGGCCGAAGGAATAGGTGTTGTTGCCGACGTCGACGGCGATGACGGCGTCGTCGGCGACCGCATCGCCGAGTTCGGCGAAGACGAGTGCCGAGTTGAGTCCCTTGCCGCGCTCGTCCCCGGCGCGGCGGCGCTTCTCGCGGCGCCAGATGGCCCAGCGCTCCGCGAGTTCCTCTCGCTGGTCCCGGGTCCGGACAGTGCCTTCCAGCATCGTGCACAGGCGCCGCGCGGTAATCCCTATCTCGCCCCACACCGGCACGTCGACCTTGTGGAATTTGCCGAGCGCCATGCGCTCGAAATCCACCTGCACGATGGGCCGCTTAGGGGTGATGCCCGTGTGGTTCGAGAACGATGCGCCGAAAGCGAGGATCAGGTCGCACTCGTTCATGAACCAGCTCGCCACGGGCGTCCCGGACCGCCCGAGCACGCCCGCGGCGAGCGGGTGCCGATCGGGTATCTGGCCCTTGGCCTTGAACGTCGTCAACACGGGCGCGTGCAGGATTTCCGCGAGGTCGATCACGTCGTCCATCGCCTCGCGCGCGCCATAGCCGACGATGACGATCGGCCGTTCGGACACGGCGACCCTGTCCGTGACCTGCTGCAGGGACTCGTCGTCGGGCGCGATACGCGGCGACGATACACGCCCTTCCGGGGACCCGGCGGCCGCCCCGTCCGCGGCGGGCAGGGTCTGCACGTCGTCGGGGAAGATGAGGTGTGCAACGTCGCGCTCGACGATCGCGTTCTTGCACGCGAGATTCATGAGCTCGGCGTGTCTGGACGTGTGCAACACGGTCTGGCTGAATCGCGCGACGGGCGCGAATGCGGACGCCAGGTCGACCTCCTGAAAGGCGCCGGGTCCGAAGACCTGCGCGTCGACCTGGCCCGTCAGGGCCAGCACGGGCGCACGATCGACCTTGGCGTCCCAGAGTCCCGTCAACAGATTGGTCGCGCCGGGACCCGCGATCGTCAGGCACGCCGCCGGCCTGCCGGTCAGTTTCGCGTATCCCGAGCAAGCGAAGGCGGCCGCAGCCTCGTGGCGAATGCCGTAGTAGCGCAACCGGCCCCGTTTCTCCTGCAGGCGAAGCGCGTCCGCCAGCCCCAGGTTGGAGTGGCCGACCATGCCGAACACCGAGCTGACGCCCCAGTCGGTCATGGTCTCGGCCATGACGTCGCTGACCGTGGTCTCGTGCGGCGTCTCGGCCTCGAGCCCGACATAGACGCCGTCGTCGCGCAGTTCGACCGGGAAGAGCCGCTGCCCGGTATCCTGGTGCCCTCCGGGCGGGCGCCCGGTCTTCGGATCGAAATCCCAGCCGTGCCACGGACAGCGCAACCAGCACTGGCCGCCTTCGCCGCGCTCGATCGAGCCCTCGCCCAACGGGCCGCCCTGGTGCGGACACCGGTTTTCCATCGCCGCGTACTCGCCGTCGATGTGCGTCAGTGCCATCGACTGCGTGCCGGCCGTAACCGTCATGACCCGGCCCTCCGGCAGCTCGCCCGGAGCGGCTACCCGGTACCAGTGCAGTGTCCCGTCGTCGTCTTTCATATCCGGCCGTCCTCAGCCCGACCGAGCCGCCAAATGCCGTCTGCCGTCCGCGAGCATACCGTTCCACAGCGCCTGCAGACAGGCGTCCGGATCGGGCTCCCGGCCGAGGCGGCGATACCGCAGCACGGCACCGGTGAATCCTTCCGTATACCGCTCGGCGCCGGCCGGCAGGTCGTCAGGCGGAAACGCATCGGGCAACGGGTACGCGGTCACGTAGAAGTACGGCTCCGGAATGCCGTCGTCGCCGAAGGTGAAGCCGAAGTTCATCTGCTTGTCGGCGTACTCTTCATCGTCCGGATCCCGCCCCGGGATCGTGTCTCCGGGCAGCCACAGCATGGCGAGATCGAAGTGGTGCGGCCAGAACTGCACGGCACTGGTCTCTTCCCGGATACCGGCCCGGAACGCGTCGAACGCCGCGGCCACGGCGCTCAGGGCGCGCGCCATGCCGTTCGCCTGCACGGCCGAATACGCGTCGAACACCGCCTCGTCGTCGTTCGGCGGGCCGTCGGGAGCGCCGGCCGCGGCGAGGAAGCGGCGCACCCGGAGCGCCAGTTCCGCGGCAGCCTG
>JAKSCZ010000596.1 GCA_022360335.1 Pseudomonadota bacterium | reverse complement strand
TTCCGACGGCGACAATTATGCTGCGAAGGCCATGGTCAATGCGCCGGTCAGCGACGACTTCGCAGTGCGTCTCGTTGCCTTGCGGCGCTTCGATACCGGCTATCTCGACAACGTCACTACCGGTCAAGCCGACGCCAACGATCTCGAGACGACGGGTGCCAGACTGTCGGCGGTATACGACGTATCCGGCGATACCAGCTTGTCCTGGATGACGTTATGGCAGAAATCCGAACTCGACGATCAAACCTACGCCACGATTCCCACGCTGACGCGCGACACGGTCGTGCCGGAACCCCACGAGCCGGAGTTGACGATCCACAGCCTGCGTCTCGATTCCACGCTGGGCATCGGGGATCTGACGATTATCGGTTCCGTTTCCGACAAGGAGAGCCGCATCGTATTCGACCAGTCGGGTAGCGGATTCCTCCAGGCTACGCCGACGGAGACGATCGGTAATGCGAGCGCAGACGCAGTCAATCTCGAGATTCGCCTGGCGTCCAATAACGACAGCCGAATTGGCTGGCTGTTCGGCGCGACGTACCTGGAAAGCGAAAAAGAATCGGCAGACGACATTACGCAGCCCGGGGCTGCGGCATTCATCGACGCCAACCCGGCCGATTTCGGCGGTAATCCGGGCTCGCTTCTCGCACCGAACGACGTTATTTCGAGCTTCCAGATCGATGCGGACAACGACGAGGTTGCAGTCTTCGGCGAAGTCAGTTTCGAACTTTCCGACACCGTCGAGTTGACCGTCGGCGGAAGATTCTTCGACGCGAGCGTGAACGCGACGGTAACGCGCCCGCCCAGTGCGCTGTTCGCGGGCTTCTTCGACCCGGACGGCAGCTCGTTTACGGAAAGCCAGGACGAAACCGGATTTACGCCAAAGTTGTCGCTCGCCTATCGTCCGAACGAGCGGTTCATGCTGTTCGGACTGTATTCGGAAGGGTTCCGGGTCGGCGGTGCAAATCCGAACCCGCCGTCCGCCACCGCCGAGGGCGCGGCGGCGGCCTACGATAGCGACTCGGTACAGAATTTCGAGGTCGGCGTACGCTCGGACCTCGCCGACGGCCGGCTCCGGCTCGATGCGACGCTATTCCACATCGACTGGGAGGACATTCAGGTACGGCTGTTCACTCCCGCCCCGCTTTTCCTCGCGTACGTAACCAACGCGGGTGCCGCCGACATCGACGGCGCCGAGCTCTCGCTGCGGTGGCGCCCCAACGAACGCTTCGACTGGGATTCGAACGTTACCTGGCAGGATGCGCGCATTTCGAAGTTTCTCCCGGACACGTTTGCGCCGGGCGGAGGGCACGACAAGGGTTCGACCCTGCCCGGCGCCGCGGAATGGACGGTTCACAACCGACTCGCATTCCAGTTCAACGGCGCCTGGCGTCCTGTCCTGTCGGCAAGTCATCTGTATCAGTCGAAAGCCCCGGTGGCATTCAACTCGTCCACCGAGCGTGGCGGCTTCAGCATTACGAATGTGCGTCTGAGCATGTCGATCAACGATCGGCTCGGCGCATCGTTGTTCGTAAACAACGC
>JAKSCZ010000314.1 GCA_022360335.1 Pseudomonadota bacterium | reverse complement strand
TCGTGGCGCTCGACCAGCAGGGCATCGTCTTCAACCTCGCCAATTTCTTTGCATCGCGCGATATCGAGATTGCGGACGTCGCGACCCGCAGCTATTCGGCCGCCCACACCGGTGCGCCGATGTTCGCCGTGCAGATGGCCGTCAACGTGCCCTCGTCCATCCACGTTACACAGCTCAGAGACGAGTTTTTCGAACTGTGCGACCGTCTCAATCTCGACGCCATACTCGAGCCCGTCAAGAACTGAGCGACCGACCGAGCAGGAGGAAAAGCAGTGAGCGCACCCCGCATGAACCGAGTCGTCGGCGATTTCGTCGCCGAGGCCACCGG
Organism: Pseudomonadota bacterium; assembly: GCA_022360335.1. Taxonomy (GTDB): domain Bacteria; phylum Pseudomonadota; class Gammaproteobacteria; order Steroidobacterales; family Woeseiaceae; genus UBA1847. The sequence continues at coordinate 1,422 of JAKSCZ010000314.1, read as the reverse complement.
CGACAAGACGATCCGCCTCAAGGACCTCCGGGGCGCCAATGTCGTCATCTATTTCTACCCGAAGGACAGCACGCCGGGCTGTACGACGGAGGGCCGCGATTTCAGTGCGCTGCACGCGAAATTCGAACGTGCCAACACGGTCATTCTCGGCGTGTCCCGCGACAGCATCGCCTCGCACGAGAAGTTCAAGGCGAAGCAGGGCTTCGAATTCGACCTCTTGTCGGACCCCGGCGAGACGCTGTGCAGGAAATTCGACGTCGTTCACGAAAAGACGCTCTATGGGCGCAAGTTCATGGGCGTCGTGCGCAGCACCTTCCTGCTCGACGGCGACGGCAAACTGCGCCGCGAGTGGCGCAACGTCAAGGTCGCAGGGCACGCAGACGAGGTCCTCGAGGCTGCCGAGGCACTGTAATTACGGGAACGACGCCATGTCCGCCGAGTCACAGACCAAGACCCGCCATAATCCGGCCCGAGCATGATTTCCAGGTTCGTCAAACGCTGCGCTTTCGCACCCGTCCTCGCCTCGCTCGTCTTCGTCGCGGGCGCCGGGGCCGACGACATCAAGCTGCCCGACATGGGCAGCCCCGCGGATGCGATACTGAACAACACGGAAGAGGCACGCATCGGCCGGGCGATCATGCGGGACATTCGCAACAGCGGTGCGGTCGTCGAAGATCCGCTGATTACCGAGTACCTGAACGAGATCGGCAGCCGCATCGTCGCGCAGACGAACGAAGGCGACCACAAATTCTCGTTCTTCGCGGTCGACGATCCGCGAATCAACGCCTTCGCATTGCCGGGCGGCTTCATCGGCGTTCACACGGGTCTCATCGAAGCTACGCGCAACGAAGACGAATTCGCCGGGGTCGTCGCGCACGAGGTAGCGCACGTCACACAGCGACACATCGCCCGCGCGATTCACGCCAATTCCCGCCAGAGCATCCTGACGACGGCGATGATGCTGGGCGCACTGGTGCTCGCCGCGGCAGGCGGCGGTGCGGACGCCGTTCAGGGCGCCGCGGCGATCGCCCAGGGCACGGCTGTTCAACAACAGATCAATTTCACGCGCACCAACGAGTACGAGGCGGACCGCGTCGGCATTGCGGCGCTGGCCGATGCCGGCTTCGATCCCTACGGCATGGCGTCTTTCTTCGAAGTCATGTCGCGCCAGACGACGACGAGTCCCGAAATGCGCGCGCCCGAGTTCCTGCGAACCCACCCGGTTACGACGGCCCGCATCGCTGAGGCGCGCAATCGGGCCAGGCAATACCCGCAAGTACGCAGTGACGACTCGACGAGCTACGGCATTGCCCGGATGCGGATCATGGTTGCGCGGTTCGACACTGCCGCGGAAGCCGTGAATTTCTTCGAGAACCGCGACTACGAAAACCAGAATGACATCGAGCGTTACGGACGCGCCGT
>JAKSCZ010000362.1 GCA_022360335.1 Pseudomonadota bacterium | reverse complement strand
GACCGCTTCTGGTATTCCTCACGGGCGTCTAGCCTATCGACGTCTCCCTGACGAGAGTGAGCGCGTCATCCCGTTTCATCATACGCGAGTCCTCGTCGCGGCGATGGCGGTACTCGAGTTCGCCGTTTCCGAGACCGCGCTCGCTCACGACCAGGCGATGCGGAACGCCAATGAGTTCGGCATCGGCGAACTTGACGCCGGGACGCGCGTCACGGTCGTCGAAGAGTACGTCGAGTCCCATCTCCGTCATTTCCACATAGAGCGCCTCGGCCGCTTCGCGCACCGCTTCCGATCGATGCATGTTGATGGGGACCAGCACGACGTCGAACGGCGTCAACGGCTGCGGCCAGATGATGCCTTTGTCGTCGTGATTCTGCTCGATGGCCGCGCCGACGATGCGCGTCACGCCGATGCCGTAGCAGCCCATCTCCATGAGCCGGTTCCTGCCGCTTTCGTCCTGCACGGTCGCACCCATGGCCTCGGAATATTTGGCGCCAAGCTGGAAGATGTGGCCAACCTCGATGCCGCGGGCGATACCCAGCCTTCCCCTGCCGCCCGGCGTCGGGTCGCCCGCCACGACGTTGCGCAGGTCGACGGTCTCCGGCTCGTCGATGTCGCGCCCGAAGTTGACGCCCTTGTAATGGAAGCCGTCTTCGTTGGCACCGCAGGTGAAGTCCGAGAGTGCGGCCGTGGCGTGGTCGAAATACGTGCGCAGCGGCATACCGACCGGGCCGAGCGATCCCGCGCCCGCGCCGATCGCTCCGCGGATGGCGGCATCGTCGGCCATCGTCAGCGGCGACGCGACGCCGTCGAGCTTCTGCGCCTTGACGGCATTCAGTTCGTGATCGCCGCGCAGGACCAGCGCCACGGGCGCGTCGCTGCCCTCGACGATCAGCGTCTTGATCGTCCGGTCCGGCGTGATGTCGAGCAGCCCGCAAAGGTCGGCGATCGTTTTGACGCCCGGAGTCGGGAACTTCTCGAGTTCGCCGACCGGCGCCCGCCGCTCGACGTCGGGCCGCGACGTGGCCGCGGTTTCGACGTTCGAGGCATAGCCGTCCTCGTCGCAATACGCGATGGCGTCCTCGCCCGAATCTGCGAGCACGTGAAACTCCTGGGAGCGGCTGCCGCCGATTTCGCCGCTGTCTGCATCCACGACGCGAAACCTCAGTCCGAGCCGCTCGAATATCGCCGTGTAGGCGGCGTGCATTCGATCGTAGGACTCGCGCATCCCGTCCCTGTCGATGTCGAACGAGTACGCATCTTTCATGATGAACTCGCGCGCGCGCATGATGCCGAAACGGGGCCGGATCTCGTCGCGGAACTTGGTCTGGATCTGATAGTAGTTGACCGGCAGCTGCTTGTAGCTCTTGAGTTCGCGGCGTGCGATGTCGGTGACGACTTCTTCGTGCGTCGGCCCGAAACAGAACGCGCGTTCGTGGCGGTCGTGCATACGCAGCAGCAGCGGACCGTACCGATCCCAGCGCCCGGATTCCTGCCACAGCTCGGCGGGCTGCACGGCAGGCATCAGCAACTCGAGTGCGCCGGCGCGGTCCATCTCCTCGCGGACCACGGCTTCGACCTTGCGCAGGACGCGCAGGCCGAGCGGCATCCACGTGAACAGGCCCGACGCGAGGCGGCGAATCAGGCCGGCCCGCAGCATGAGCTTGTGACTGACGATCTCGGCGTCGGCCGGGACTTCCTTGAGCGTCGTCAGAGGAAACTGTGAGAACCGCATATGGGTGAGAACCTCGATCGTGTGAGCCGCGCATTCTAACCGGTTCTGTCCTAAGATGGTCCACTCAGCGAGGACGCTTGCGGACGGAATGAGAGATCGCCGAAATCCCTTCGTCGCCCAGGAAGGCATTCTGCCGCTCGTGCTGGCCGGGTTCCTGTGCGGCTATGCGCTGCTCTACCACGGTGTCTGGCCGGCGTCGTTGCCTGCGGCGGTCTTCGTCCTTCTGTATCTCCTTTTTCGCGACCCGCGACGGTTCGTCCCGTCCGTCGCCCTCGGCGTCGTCAGCCCGGTCGACGGCATCGTCGAATCGGTCACGACGACCGATCGCTGCGTCGTCCTGGGCGAGGCCTATTGCATCCGGATCCGGATCAACCCCCTCGGTGCGTACACGGCGCGCAGTCCGGTCGAGGGCCGCGTCATGGACCTGCGATCGAAGACCGAGAGCCCCGGCGCGGACCGGGACTGCCCCGTCAATGCACTGTGGGTCGAGACGGACGAGGGCTCGAGCGTCGTGTTGCAGCTTCACGAGCACCGCTTCGGACTCGCGCCGCAGGCGTTTGTCGGCCTCGGGGAACGCCTCGGGCAGGGCCAGCGCTGCGCCTATATCCGGCTGGCGCGGGTCGCCGAGGTCTACGTGCCGGTCGCGGGCAAAGTCCACGCGGAACCGGGACGGCGGGTCACGGCCGGCAGCGACGTGATTGCTGCGGTGCCGCAGCCTTGATGGCAAACTAGCGCTTCGCTCACCTTCCGGTCCATTGCATGGCTCATCCCGAACATCAGCGACGCGCCTATCTGCAGGCGATGGGCATCGACCTGTGGGTGCCGCGTGACGCGGCGGAGCCCGTCGACGACGCAGGAGGGCCTTCAGGCCCGAAAGGAATCGCGGCCGTAGGAGGGCCTTCAGGCCCGAAAGGGATCGCGGCCGTAGGAGGGCCTTCAGGCCCGAAAGGGATCGCGGCTGAAGCCGCTCCTACGGCCGATTGGGACGAGCTCAGAGAGTGCGTCGCGGCGTGTACCCGCTGCGAACTCTCGGCGAGCCGCACGAACACGGTGTTCGGTGTCGGCAGCACCGACGCCGACTGGATGATCATCGGCGAGGCGCCGGGCGCGGAGGAAGACCGCCGGGGCGAACCCTTCGTCGGCCGTGCCGGCAAGTTGCTCGACCAGATGCTGTTCGCCATCGGCCAGAGCCGCGAGCGCGTCTTCATCGCCAATATCCTCAAATGCCGCCCGCCCGCCAATCGCGACCCCAAACCGGCCGAGGCGGCGGCGTGCCGCGAGTACCTCGATCGCCAGATCGAGATGATCAAACCGAAGATCATTCTCGCCGTCGGGCGTATCGCAGCGCAGAACCTGCTCGCCAGCGATGCGCCCGTCGGGCGAATGCGCGGACGGCCGCACGATCTCGGCGGCATTCCCCTGGTCGTGACCTACCATCCCGCCTACCTGCTGCGCAGTCCCTCCCAGAAGCAGAAGTCGTGGCACGATCTGTGTCTGGCCCGCCGACTGGCCGCGGAGTCCGGCGCGTGATCATGCCGATGGCCGAACCGCCGACCACGATTCGCGAGATGACGCACGACGACCTCGCGATGGTGTCCGATATCGAACGGCGCAGCTACGAGTTTCCCTGGAGCCACGGCGTCTTCCGCGACTGCCTGCTGGCGGGCTACCAGAACGTCGTGCTCGTAAGGGATGACGCGGTGGCCGGATACGGCGTACTATCCGTCGCCGCGGGCGAGGCGCACATCCTGAACATCTGTGTGGACCCGGATCTGCGGTCACGCGGTCACGGCGAAAAGCTGCTCGACGAGCTGCTGTTCCGCGCACGGGCTGCGTCGGTCCGGCAGATCTTCCTCGAAGTGCGGCCGTCGAACGATCGGGCGATCGCGCTGTACAGGAAGAAGGGCTTTCGCCAGGTCGCCAACCGACCCGCGTACTACCAGGCGAACGACGGCCGCGAAGACGCGGCCGTGCTCGCCAAGAAACTCGTCGCCGACGACTAGCAGCCTGGACGGGTCCTGATCCTATGTCGAAACTCGAAACGGAAGTCCGCAGGCGGCGGACTTTCGCCATCATCTCGCATCCCGACGCGGGCAAGACCACGCTGACGGAGAAGTTGCTGCTTTACGGCGGTGCGATTCAGCTCGCCGGCACGGTGAAGGGGCGCAAGGCGACCCGGCATGCCCGATCCGACTGGATGGAACTCGAGCAGCAGCGCGGTATTTCGGTGACGTCGTCGGTCATGCAGTTCCCCTACGACGGCCACGTCGTCAATCTGCTCGATACGCCCGGTCACGAAGACTTTTCCGAGGACACCTACCGGACGCTGACGGCGGTCGACTCGGCGCTCATGGTCATCGACTGCGCGAAAGGCGTCGAGCGGCGCACGATCAAGCTCATGGAGGTTTGTCGCCTGCGCGATACGCCGATCATGACGTTCATCAACAAACTCGACCGCGAGGGCAGGGAACCGATCGAGCTCCTCGATGAGATCGAGTCGGTCCTGAAGATCCAGTGTTCGCCCGTCACGTGGCCGATCGGCATGGGCAGCCGGCTCAAGGGCGTCTATCACCTGCTGCGGGACGAGATCTACCTCTACCGCAAGGCCGGTCGAGAGAGAGCGGCCGAGATTCGGGTCGTCGAAGGTCTGGGCTCGGCGGAGGCCGGCGACGTCCTCGGCGACATGGCCGGCGACTTTCGCGACGAAATCGAACTCGTCAAGGGCGCGTGTCCGGCGCTCTCGATCGAGGACTATCTGGCGGCGAAGCAGACGCCCGTATTCTTCGGCTCGGCGATCGCAAACTTCGGTGTCAGGGAATTGCTCGATGAATTCGTGGCCCATGCGCCGCCGCCGCAGCTACACGAAAGCGAACAGCGCGACGTCGGGCCGCTCGAAGACGCGCTGTCGGGTTTCGTGTTCAAGATCCAGGCGAACATGGACCCGGGACACCGCGACCGCATCGCATTCATGCGAATCGTGTCCGGTGAATATCGCAAGGGCGTGCGCGTGCAGCACGTCCGGCTCGGCAAGGAGATGAAGATACCCGAGGCGATCACGTTTCTGGCCGCCGACCGCCAGCACGCCGACACGGCATACGCCGGCGACATCATCGGGATCCACAATCACGGGACGATCAACATCGGCGACAGCTTTACGCAGGGCGAGGAGATTCGCTTCACGGGTATTCCCAGTTTCGCACCGGAGATCTTCCGGCGCGCCGTACTCGGGGATCCGTTGAGGCTGAAGGCGCTGCAGAAAGGACTCGCGCAGCTTTGCGAGGAGGGTGCGACGCAATTGTTCAAACCGCTGCGCAACAACGACCTGATCCTCGGTGCGGTCGGGCCGCTGCAGTTCGACGTCGTCGCCCACCGGCTGCGCCACGAATACAAGGTCGACTGCCGGTTCGAACCCGTCGAGGTCGCCACTGCGCGCTGGGTGGACTGCGAGGATCCCGGATTGCTGGCCGAGTTCGAGAAGAAGGCGCACGACAAGCTCGCGCTGGATCACGGCGACCGTCTGGTCTACATTGCGCCGACCAGGGTCAACCTGAACCTGACGGTGGAGCGCTGGCCGGACGTCGGTTTCCGCAAGACGCGCGAGCATTAGGGCGGTGTCTCGAGCACTCGACAAAGGCAGCATCGCCTGGGCGCTTTACGACTGGGCCAACTCCGCTTTCGCGCTGAGCGTTCTCGCCGTCCTGTTCCCGCTCGTCCTCGGCAGTTACTGGAGCGCCGGCGACGAGGGGGCCGTCGTCACGGCCCGGCTGGGCTGGATTACCTTCGCCGCGAGCGCGGTCGTGTGCGTATCGGCG
>JAKSCZ010000546.1 GCA_022360335.1 Pseudomonadota bacterium | reverse complement strand
TGAGATACAGGTTCGCGTGCAGTCCCAGCGAATTCATGGCCTGCTCGAACGCCGAAACCACCTTGCCGGCGAGTTCGTGCAGCGTGGCATTGATGATTGCAGCGTTCTCCCGTTCGACCAGTCCGATTCCACCTACCTGGTGCGACAGCGTTATGTGAACGTCACCGGCGATGTTCCTGACGATCTTCCCGGCCTCGATCTCGAGGTCGGGCCGGATCGGTGCGAACACGGACGAGATCGCCGCAGATGCCAGCCCGCTATTCCTGATCTCTCGAGCCGCTGCTTCGATCGCAGCCGTATCGAGCGGCGCGTAATCGACGCCAGTGTAGTAACTGCCGCCACCGACCATGAAAACGTGGTCGCCGATGACCTCGCGCAACTCGTCGGGCCAGTCCACGAACGGGGGAATGCCGGAGGTCATCGGCAACCCGATCCTGATGATCGCGACAGGCTGCAATTCGCGACGCTGCACGAAAGCATTGACGAAGTGCGTCGTTCCGACCATCACGGCGCCGATTTCGGCCGGCGCTACGTGCGATTCCTCGAGGATGGCGCTGATGGCATTCGTGACGCCGGACGTCACGTCGGCGGTCGTCGGCTGCTTGGTAGCGGCGAGCACGTCTCGCTCGCGCATCAGGACGGCGTCAGTATTCGTTCCGCCGACGTCGATGCCGATACGCAGGCCGGCCCCACCGCTTGAACTGGCGGCTTTACCCACAGGTCACTCCGATCAAAAGTCGTAGCGGAATTCGATGCCGTAAGTACGAGGCCGGGCCGGAAAGCCTATGTTCCACGGCAGTCCGGTAAACGGTTGCGCGTTGAAGTCCTCGAAGTAGAACTCGTCAGTCAGGTTCCGCCCCCAGAGCGTCAGGCTCCAGTTCTCCGAACCGACGCCGAAGCGGGCATTGAGCAGGCTGACCGGGTCCATCACATCGACGTTGTCCGGGTGCCAGTACTTGTCGCCGCGGCGCTCGTAGTCTATGCGCAGCATGCCGTCGAGGCCGTCGCCGAGGGAAAACCCGGCCTGCGTGCCGAAGTTGAAACTGCTCTTTGTGGTCTTGGGTGTCCGATTACCGAGGCTTGCGGGCACAGGCAGTGCCGGATCAATCTCTTCGATATCGGAATCCTGGATGCCCAACGCACCGAAGATCGACCACTTCGGCGTGAGTAGTGCCTCGAACTCGACTTCGAGGCCTGATAGCGAGACCTCGTCGAGATTGTCGATGACCTGGGCCCCGCCCGCGTTGATGTCGACGAAGAAAAACTGGAAGTCCTCGCTCTCCGCCTGGTAGGCAGCGACATTGAACAGCAACCTGTCGCCCAACCACTTCGACTTGAAACCGATTTCGATATTGTCGACGTTCTCGTCGTCGAACTCGCGCCCGCCGACGCCGTTGAATCCGCCGGACCGGAAACCGTTTGCGTAGCTCAGGTACCAGAGGCGGTTGTCTGCCGGTGCCCACGTCAAAGTCACCTTGGGCTGTGTTGCGTCGTACGATGCTTCGCGCGTCGCGCCGGTGGCGACATCCGTTTGTTCCCGGTCGTCATTGTCGTGCCGGATGGACGCCGATAGCTCGAGTGTGTCCGTAATGTCGTACTCGAACCGGGCGAAGACCGCCGAGGCATCGTTGTCGTTGTCCTCGGTGCTCTGCACGATCGGAACGTTGCCCAGATCGGCGAGCGTCGCGACCGTCGTCAGCGAGCGGTCCGTGCCGATAATGAACGCGCCGGCAATCCAGCGGAAACGCTGATCGTCGGGAGACGTCCAGCGAAGCTCGTGGCTCATCAGTTCAACCTGCAGGTCCTGCATCTGGTCGACCTGTCCGAAGCCGAAGAATCCCTGCGGGCAATCGACCGGATTACAGAAATCGAGGTCGCCGAAATAGTCTTCCTCGATATCGGTGAAACCCGCGACGTACATCAGTGTTCCGGCATCCGTGGCCCAGTCCAGCTTGAACGTGGCTTCGTCAATGTTGCGCTCACTGGTGCCGAGGATGTCGCTGACAGGCAGCCGCTCCTGGTTCGTGTTTGACGGCCCGGTGTCGTCCCAGAAGGCGGAGTCGTATATCGCGCCGCCTTCCAAGGTCGATGTCGCGAGACGAAAATCGAGCATTACCGCATCGGATGCGTGTACGAGCACCTTGCCCCTGAAGTCGGTCGATTCGACGAAATCGACCTCAGTGCCGAGAAAGGTGTTGTCGATGAAACCGTCACTGTCCTTGTAGGATCCGGACAGCCGGAACGACACATTGTCCCCCAG
>JAKSCZ010000639.1 GCA_022360335.1 Pseudomonadota bacterium | reverse complement strand
GGCGTTCGGTTTCATCAGCGCATCCCCGCGACGACCTGCCGCTCGAGTTCGAGCACCGGTCCGTTGAAGAAGAAGAACGCCAGCGTCAGCAACGCCGTCAGCGCCAGCGCCAGCACGGCGGGCCACGGGGCTTCCCCGTGCGGCCTGGCCGGCGGCTCGGACTCGCGTTCGAACCAGGCCATGTAGACGATGGGCAGGAAGTACGCCGCGTTCAGCGCCGTGCTGGCAATGATGGTCATGATGGCAACGTAATTGTCGGCCTGGAACGCGCCCGCGAGTATGTACCACTTCGACACGAAGCCGGCCGTCGGCGGCACGCCGATCATGCTGATGGCGCCGATCGTGAACGCGGTCATCGTAATCGGCATACGCCGGCCGATGCCGCGCAATTGCCGCAACTCGGTTTTCTTTGCGGCCGTGTAGATGGCGCCGGCCGCGAAAAACAGGGTGATCTTGCCGAACGCGTGCGCGACGATGTGGATTGCGGCGCCGATCTCGGCCAGCGGCTTCAGGATCGCGGCCGCCATGACGACGTACGAAAGCTGCGCGACCGTCGAGTAGGCGAGCAAGCGTTTCAGGTTCCGTTGCCGCAGCGCCACCACGCTGGCCGCGACGATCGTGAACGCCGCGGCATACAGCAGCCATTCACTGCCGGCCGCGCCGAACAGGTTCTCGACGCCGAAGACGTACACGATGACCTTGGTCACCGCGAAGACGCCGGCCTTGACGACCGCCACCGCGTGCAACAGCGCGCTGACCGGCGTCGGCGCCACCATCGCGGCCGGCAGCCAGCGGTGCACGGGCATGACGGCGGCCTTGCCGATGCCGAACACGAACAGCGCCAGCAGGAAGCCGACGGCCGGTCCCTCGAGCTTGCCGGCGAGGATACCGTCCGGCGTGAAGTCGCCGGTGCCCGCAACGGAATAGGTCCAGATGACGGCCGGCAGGAACAGCCCGATCGACGTTGCGAGCAGCAGGCCGAGGTAGACGCGCGCCGAGCGTACGGTTTTCTCGTCGCCCTTGTGTGCGACGAGCGGGTAGGTGGCGAGCGTGAGCGCTTCGTAGCACAGGAACAACGTGAACAGGTTGCCGGCAAAAGCGATGCCGATCGTCGCTGCGAGCGACACCGCGAACAGCACGTAGAAGCGCGTCTGGTTCTGCTCGGCGTTGCCGCGCATGTAGCCGATGGAATACACCGAGTTGACGATCCAGAGACCGGACGCGAGGGCGGCGAACAGCATGCCCAGGGGTTCCACCGTGAAGGCAATACGGATTCCCGGCAGCACTTCGGCCAGCGTCACGCCCGGGCGTCCCCCGGCCATGACCTCCGGCACGATCTGCCACACCGCGAACGCGAGGCCGCCCGCCGTGACCAGCGTGACCGTCTCGCGCAGGTTGGCGCTGACGCGGCCGGCCAGCGCGATGCCGAGCGCGCCGGCGAGCGGCAGCGCCAGCGCGGCCAGGATTGCGTCCTGCGCCGTCATTGCACGTGTCCCAGCAGGATGTCGGCGGCCGTGGCCGACAAGCTCAGCGGCAATCCGGGCGCGATGCCGAAACCGAGGTTGGCGATCGCTGCGGCCCACAGGACGATCGCGAGCGCCGGCGGCACGGACGCGGCTCGTCGTTCGGCGGGCTCGCCGAAGCAGGCGGCCTCGACGATACGCCAGACGTAAACCACCGCCATCAGCGAACTGACCAGGATGAGCGCGACCAGCGCCGCGCCTCCTGTCTCGAGCTCGAGCGCCGCGTCGATCAGGTACCACTTGCTGACGAAGCCGGCCGTGCCGGGGACGCCGATCAGGCTCAGGCCGGCCACGACCAGCGCGGCGAAGGTCCAGGGCATGCGGCGCGCCAGGCCGGCGATGTCGCTGAGGCGGCAACCCGCGGTGACGATCGCAATCGCGGCGATGGCGAGAAACAGCCCGCCCTTGGCCAGCGCGTGGTTGAACATGTGCAGCGTGGCCGCCGTCAGGCCGGTCGCCGTGACGAAGCTGGCGCCGAGCATCATGTAGCCGATCTGCGCCACGGACGAGAACGCGAGCATTCGCTTGATGTTACGCTCGAACATGGCCACGGCCGAGCCGATGAGGATGCCGAGAATCGCCAGCGGCATCAGGTACGCCGCGAACTGGAACTCGTGTCCGATGAGGTTTTGCTGGAAGACGAAAAAATCGAAACGCAGCAGTACGTAGAGCGCTACTTTGGTAGCGCAGGCGGCGAGGAACGCGGTCACGACGTGCGGCGCGTAGGTGTAGGCGTTGGGCAACCACACGTGCAGCGGGAAGATTGCGGCTTTCAGGGCCAGGCCGACCGTAATGAAGCCGGCGGCTGCAAGAATCGGTTTCTGGTCCGCGACCTCGTGCACGCGCAGTTCCATATCGGCGAGGTTCAGCGTACCCGTCATCATGTAGATCAGCCCGACGCCGATCAGGTAGAACGTGGCGCCGATCGTGCCCATGATCAGGTACTTGAACGTCGCGGGAAGCGCCCTGCGGTCCGGTCCGCCCGCGACGAGCACGTAGCTCGCGAGCGACGAGATCTCCATGAAGACGAAGATATTGAATGCATCGGCGGAGACGACGATGCCCGCCATGCCCGCGAGTGCGAGCAGCCAGGCTGCGAAGAAATACGGCTCGCGGTCGGCCGAGATGACCTTCGCCAGGCTTTCACGGCCGCCGATCAGCGCCAGGCTGGAGGCGCCGGTGACGACGAGCAAGACGAGCGCGCTGAGCGCATCGACCTGCAGCTCGATACCGTAGGGCGGGGCCCAGGATCCCATGCGGTAGGACACCGGCTTGCCGTCTGTCACGATCATCGTCAGCCGGACCGCGATCGAGAACGCCAGCAGGCTCGTGGCCGTCGCCGCAACCCACGGCAAATTGCGTGCGCGCAGCAGCACGACGAAAGGCGCCATCAGCATCGGCACGATGACCTGCAGTGCCGGCAAGTGAGCGGTCAGTGCGTTCACCGGCGGTCCATCTCCTGGATCTCATGCTCCTCGACCGAGTCGTATTCCTCCTTGATGCGTACGACGATGCCGAGACCGAGCGCCGTCGTCGAAATGCCGACGACGATCGCGGTCAGTATCAGGACCTGCGGCAACGGGTTGGAGAAGGTCTCGGCGCCGAAGCCGTAAATCGGGGCGCTGGCGCCTTCCACGTTGCCCATTGTGATGTAGAGCAGGAACACGGCGGCCTGGAACAACGACAGCCCGATCAGTTTCTTGATCAGGTTGAGCTTCGCGATGACCACGTAGAAGCCGATCATCAGCAGGATCGCGAATACCCAGTAGTAGTATATGCCGAGAATGTTCATGCCTGGCGGCCCCGCGCCGCGAATGCGTGAAAGATGCTCAGCAGGACCCCGGTAACGGTCAGGCCGACGCCGGCCTCGATCAGCAGGATGCCGGTCTGCTGCCCCTTGACGGGATCGTCGGCCAGCACGGAGTAGTCGAGGAAGTTGCCGCCCAGCAGCATGCCCGCGACGCCCACGCCGCCGTAGAGAATGGCGCCGCCCGCCGACAGCCCGAGCAACACTCGTCGCGGAATCACCTGCAGAGCCTTCTCTTCTCCCTCGAGCAATGCATACAGGACGATGGCCGCCGCGACGATGGCGCCCGCCTGGAAGCCGCCGCCGGGCCCGTACTCGCCGTGAAACTGCACGTACAGACCGAAAAGCAGGATGAACGGAATCAGCAGGCGGCCGACGACCCGGGGAATGAGGTGCCGGCTCAGGCCGACGTCGGAACCGGGCGGGGCGGGCCGCTTCCCGCCGCCGGGTGCACCGGCCAGCAGGAACAACACGCCGATGCCCGCGGCGAACACGACGAACACCTCGCCGAGCGTGTCATAGCCGCGGAAACTGCCGAGTACGGCCGTCACGACGTTCGGGATGTCGATGAACTCGCGCGTCTTGTCGAGGTACCAGGGTGCGACGTGGGTTTGCGTGGGCGCGTCGGGCGAGCCGAAGCGCGGCTTGTCGAAGGTGGCGTAGATGACGACCAGCGCCGCGGCCGACACGACGGCGAACGACAGTATCTTGCGCGAGGTCGGCGCCCGCTCGCGCTCGGTGGTGAGCGCGAGCGTACCGAGGAACAACACCGTCGAGATACCCGCACCGACGGCCGCCTCGGTAAGCGCGACGTCGGCCGCGTCCAGCAGGAAGAAGTTGGCCGCAATCAGCAGGCTTGCAATGCCCATCAGCATGACGGCTACGAAGAGGTTCTTCGTGCGCACGATGGCCACGGCCGTGATCAGCAGCAGGGTGAGCAGGAAGATGCCGAAGACGACGGTCACTGCGCGTCGTCCTTGCCGCCGGTCGTGTCGATGCCCGGCTTGTTGCCGGCCAGCATGGCGGCTGCCGCCAGCGCATTGGACGCGGTGGGGCTGGTCAGCAGGAGGAACAAAAGGATGGCGGCCAGCTTGATCGTGGCGAGCGAGAGTCCGGCCTGCAGCATGATGCCCGTCAGTACCAGGATCGCGCCGATACTGTCGGTGATGCTGGCGGCGTGCATGCGTGTGAAGAGGTCCGGCAGGCGCAGGGCGCCGATGCCGCCGATGAGCACGCTGATGCCGCCCAGCGTCAGCAGTACCCAGCTCGCAACGTCGAGTACGGCGTTCATCTCCGTCCGGCTCCTTCGTCCGCTTCGCGGCGAACGGCGCGTGTGCGGAAGAATTCCAGCACGGCAAAGACGCCGATGAAGTTGATCAGCGCGTAAGCGAGTGCGAGGTCGATGAAATCCGGCCGGCCGAACAGGAAGGCGATGACCGACACGAGCAGTACGGTCTTGGTGCCGAACATATTGACGGCCAGCACGCGGTCGTAAACCGTGGGACCCATGACCGCCCTTGCCAGAGCGAGAGCCATTGTGACCAGTGTGGCTAACGTGACGACGTAATACACGCTCAGTCCTCGTGAACGGCGGCGACTCGCCGCAGCATTTCGCCGTCTTCGATCGCCCTGGCGCCGTCGGCCGTGAGCGCATGGACGAGCAGTCGGCCGTCCGATGCAGCCAGGGTCAGCGTGCCCGGCGCCAGCGTGATCGAGTTACCGAGGACGACCTGGTCGACCGGCGACAGCCGCCCCGTGTCGACCTCGACGACCCGCGTCGACAGCCGCAGCTCGCGAGCAAGCACCACGCGCGCAACTTCCAGGCTGGACTTGACGATCTCTTTCAGCAGCCATGCCCAGAAGCGCAACAAACGGAGGTTGAATCGCAGGGCGAACACGCGGGTGTCGAAGTAACCCATGCGCACCGCGATGTAACCGGCGACGGCGCAGGAAAAAGCGCCCAGGCCCAGCAACAAGGGCTTGAACATTCCCGACCACAGCACCCACGCTGCGATCAGCAGCGCGATGAACATCAGGTGCGCGCGGGAGTGCCCGGCGCCGGCCGGCGCCGGTCTTTGGTTCGGTGAGGTTTTCATTCTTCCTCGGAGGCCTGGCAGGGGAACTGCATGCGCAGCGTGGCGTAGACGAAGTCCCGCGCCAGCGGCTGGTTGGCGACGCGCCGCGCGTTGTCGAGGTCGGCAATGACCAGTTCGACTACGGTTTTCAGGGGCACCGGTTCGCCGAGGCAAAACTCGGCGTAGTAGGTACCGAAGCGTTCGAGACGCTTGCCGAGGCGGGTGCGTATCGCGCGCTGGCTGAACGATTCCTCGCGGTCGTATTCGCCGGCGACGTTCTTC
>JAKSCZ010000239.1 GCA_022360335.1 Pseudomonadota bacterium | reverse complement strand
GCATTCGCCGAAGCTCTCGGCGATGCGCCCCCAGCGCGGATCGCGGGAGATGTCGATCATCGGGGCGAAGGTCCAGTTGACGCCCGCCCGCGCCGCTTCGAGTGCGGCAACGCGCGCCGCTTCTTCGACGAGCGCCGGATTCCAGGTCGCCGCCTGGCCGAGCGGGATCGGGAAGACGGTATTGAAACCGTGAATGACGTCGCGCCCGACGAGCAGCGGGATGCCCAGCCGGCTTTCCTCGACCGCGATGCGCTGTAATTCGTTGACGCTGTCGACATCGACGTTGTTCAGAATCGAGCCCACGAGACCCGCGCGCAGGCGCCCGGCGAGATCTTCCGGCGCAAGCTCGTGGCCGCCCTCGACCTGGCTCATCTGTCCGATCTTCTCGGCCAGCGTCATGCGCGCGAGCAGGTCGCGGGCGCGCGCCGCCGGGCCGCTACGTTCAGCCGGCCGTTTCGCTTCCGTTGTCGTCATCGTCCCGTCCTTTTCGCTAGCGGGCTTTTAGCAATATCTGACAACGCTGTCAATCAGCGCCGGCGCAGTGCGCCGCCTGCTCGCCCGACGCTATTGCTATTTTGCCCGTTGCCGGTTACACAGTACCGGGGGGAAGCACCCGAAGTACGCCAACAGCCGGCGGCGCGACAGCGTCCGGCGCAGCGGGGAGAAGGCCCATCGACAGCGCGCAACACGACGGTCCGCCGACGAAAGCGGCGGCTGAAACGCTCGCCTTCGGCGAGAAGCTCGGCTACGGCCTGGGGGACACGGCCTCGAACTTCTTCTTCCAGGTCTTCAACATCTTTCTGCTGTATTACTACACCGACATCTTCGGACTGCCGGCCGCCGCCGTCGGCACGATGTTCCTCGTGACGAAGATCGTCGATGCCGGTAGCGACCCGCTCATGGGCCTGATCGCCGACCGGACGAATTCGCGCTGGGGAAAATTCCGGCCGTACCTGCTGTGGATCGCGATCCCGTACGGCGCCTGCGGATACCTGATGTTCGCCAATCCCGACTTGTCGGACACCGGCAAGCTCGTTTACGCCTACGCGACCTACTCGATCATGATGCTCGCCTACACGGCGATCAACGTGCCCTATTCAGCGCTCATGGGCGTGATCTCTCCCCTTTCCATCGAGCGCACCAAGGTCGCGAGCTACCGGTTCATTTGCGCATTCGCCGCCGGGTGGCTGATCGCCACGTTCGTCACGCCGCTCAAGACGCTGCTCGGCGGAGACGACGAAGCGCTCGGTTTCCAGCTCACGATGGCGATCTTCGCGGTATCCTCGATCGTGCTGTTCTGGGTGACGTTCGCGACGACCAGAGAACGCGTTGCCCCGGTCCAGGGCGAAACCGATATCCGGAACGATCTT
>JAKSCZ010000232.1 GCA_022360335.1 Pseudomonadota bacterium | reverse complement strand
GCTTCCGCCGGCGCTTCGTCGCGACGGCGAAAACGGCCGCCGAGTCCGACGAGGCGGCTGCCGTCCTCGCCGCCATCGCGACGGGCGAACGGCACCTCGTCTCCCGTGCGCAGTGGGATGCGTTCGCGGCGACCGGTACCACGCACCTGATGGCGATCTCCGGCCTCCACGTCGGCCTGGCCGCGACGTTCGCTTTCGCGATGGCTTTCGTCGCGACGGGCGCGATGCCGTCGCGCGGCAATCGCATCGTCCCGGCCATGTTCATCGGGGTCGGTGTCGCTGCGCTCTATGCCTGGGTTTCGGGAATGGGCGTTCCGGCACGCCGCGCCGTATTGATGCTGGGCCTGACCGCGTTTGCCGTCGCCCGAACGCGGCAGGTCGACATCGGCGCCGTGGTCGCCCTGGCCGCGCTGATCGTCTTCGTCACGGACCCGGTTGCGGCGCTGGCGCCGGGGTTCAACCTGTCGTTCGGCGCCGTCGTGCTGCTGCTCTGGCTGTCGCGGCGCCGCGCTACCGGCCCGTGGCGGCCTGTCGGCAACATCCGGCAGCTGTTCACGATGCAGGTCTTCCTGATGTTCGGGCTGCTGGCGCTCACGGCGCCCGTATTCCAGCGCTTCTCACTCGTGGCGGTGCCCGTCAACCTGCTGGCGGTTCCGCTCTTCAGTAGCGTCACGGTACCGCTCACCTTGCTGGCGCTGGCGATCGCCGGCGTGTCGGAGGCTTGCGCGATCGTCCTGCTGCGACTTGCCGCGGCCAGCGTCGAAGGACTCGATTCCATCGTCGCGCCCGCGTCGGGCCTGCCGTTGGCGCACTTCCGGCTGGCCGGTTTCAGCGGCGCCGCCCGCCTGATTCCGCTCGTGCCGCTTGCCTGGGTCCTGTTGCCGGCCGGCTGGCCGGCGCGTCGAATCGCCGTACTCGGTGTCGTCGCCGTCGTTGCCTGGCGCCCGGCACCGCCGCCTGCCGACTGTTTCGACGCCTGGGTGCTCGACGTCGGACAGGGCCTGTCGGCCGTCGTCCAGACCGGACACGAGGTCACGGTCTACGACACCGGGATGGCCTGGCGCGGCGGCGGCAGCGCCGCCGGTCAGATCGTCGTGCCGTTCCTGCACTCGAGAGGCATCGCGCGCATCGAGCGGCTGATCGTCTCGCATGGCGATATCGACCACAGCGGGGGCGCGCGTGAATTGCTGGCGACGTTCGACGTCCGGCGCGTCATCGTCGGCGAGGCACTGGACGGGCTCGGGGACAGCCGATGCCGGGAAGGGCAGGCCTGGTGGTCGGGTGCGATCCGCTTCGAGGTCCTGCACCCGGCCGGGACCGACGTTCCGGAAGGCAACGACGCGTCCTGCGTCGTCCGTGTCTCGGCCGGAGCGCACGCCTTGCTGCTGACGGGCGACATCGAGTCGGCGGCCGAGCACGAACTCGTACGACGACGTCGCGCCGCACTGAACGCCGACGCCGTCGTCGTGCCGCACCATGGCAGTCTGACGTCCTCGAGCCTACCGTTCGTCGACTCGGTGCATCCCGAGGTGGCCATCGTCTCGGCATCCTACGGCAATCGCTGGGGGTT
>JAKSCZ010000001.1 GCA_022360335.1 Pseudomonadota bacterium | reverse complement strand
GCACTCTCGCACAAGGAGTTCGCCTACGGCCTGTTCACGTCGCTCTGGCGCGAATCCGGCGGGACGTTCGCCGGCGACTGGCGAACCGCAGTCGCCGGCGAGGAAGCCGAACCGTTGCTGAGCTTCCGGTCGGAACCACTCGCCGAACTCATTGCCCGCGTCAACAAGCACAGCAACAACGTGATGGCGCGTCAGGTGCTTCACACGCTGTCGGCCGAGATTCTCGGCCCGCCCGGCACCGAGGCGGGCGGACGCGAGGTGATCGCGCAGTGGCTGACCGACAACGGACTCGATACCCGCCGGCTGGCCCTCGAGAACGGGGCGGGACTGTCGCGGGAGACGCGCATCACGGCCGCCGACATGGCCTCGCTGCTCAGATTCGCGTGGCGCCAGCCCTATATGCCCGAATACCTGGCGTCGATGGCGCTGAGCGGACTCGACGGCACCTTGCTGCGACGGTTTCGCGGTAGTGGGCTCGTCGGCCAGGCGCACCTGAAGACGGGCTCACTCGACCACGTCACGGCGATCGCGGGCTACCTGCAGGCGCGCTCCGGACGCCGTTTCGTCGTGGTCGCGCTGCAGAACTTCGAGGACGTTCACCGCGGGCCCGGCGAGGAAGTGCAGGAAGCGCTGCTGCGCTGGCTGCACGAGCATTAGGCCGCACGGCGAAGGCGGTGCCGTGTAGTACACTCGCGGCGAAAACCGGAGAACGACTATGCGTCTTACGATTGCGGTCTTCGTGCTGGCGCCGCTGATTGCCGCCGCCGAGACGGCCTACGTCACGGACAATCTCAGGCTCGGCCTGCACGCGGCCGAGGATACGGGCGACCGGGCGTTTCGCTATCTCGAGAGCGGCCAGGCGATGGAGGTGCTGGTCCGGGACCGTAACTACGCCAAGGTGAGGCTGCCCGACGGCGCCGAAGGCTGGGTCAAAGCCGCGTATCTCGTCGACGACAAACCGGCCAAGCTGATCGTCGCCGAGACAATGGCGCAGCGGGACGCGCTGGCCGGGGAACTCGAATCTGCGAAACGGTCGTTTGCGGAGCCGGCTGCCGCGATCGACCGCCTGCAGGGCGAGGTCGGCGGCCTGACGGCGCAGCTCGAGGCGGCCGAAGGCCGGATCGCGGTTCTCGAGGCCGAAAATGCCTCGATCCGGGGCATGCAGGAGCAGTATCGCGGCAGCGTCCCGATCAAGTGGGTCGGCGGCGCAATCGTCCTGTGCCTCGTCGTCGGTTTCCTGTGCGGGCTGTGGTGGGCCGACCGCCAGAGCCGCAGGCGCCATGGCGGTGTTCGCATCTACTGACGATATGCCGGCGTGTTATATGCCGATAACCAACAAACCGTTCACGGACTGAAGTCGCCTGACTAAGGTCGGTCCCTCACACGGAGGGACCAGCAGTGAACGATCGAGCCGCCGGTGCGTTGCCGCTGGACGAGAAGCAGAGCGAGCGCCTGCACGTCGCGGTTGCGGGCCTGTCGCCGATGCAATTGCAGTGGGTCTCGGGGTATGCGGCCGGGCTGGCCGCGGCCGGCGGTGACGTACAGCCGCTGCCCGTGGCGCCCGCCGCGACGCCGGGGCAGCAGCTCACGGTGCTGTTCGGGTCGCAGACGGGCAACGGTGAGGGGATTGCCGAACAGCTCGTCGCGCTTGCACGGGAACGCGGCTTCGGCGCGCGCGCCGTCAGCCTGGCGGATTTCAAGCCCGCCGCGCTCAAGCGCGAGTCGCTGGCGACCTTCGTCGTCAGCACCCACGGCGAGGGCGATCCGCCGGACGATGCCGAACTCTTCCACGAATACCTGATGTCGGACAAGGCCGGCAGGCTGTCCGGGCTGAAGTACTCGGTACTCGCGCTCGGCGACAGCAGCTACGTCAATTTCTGCCGGACGGGCCGGGAGTTCGATGCGCGACTCGCCGAGCTCGGCGCAGAGCGCTTCGAGTCGATCGTCGAGTGCGATCTCGACTACGACGCAGCCGCCGCAGCATGGTCGACGCGCGTCGTCGACCGGCTGGCCGATCTGCTCGACGCTCCCGCCCCTGGCGCCGTGCCGCGCCTGCAGGCGGTGCCGAGCGCGCCGGTTCACGGGCGCGAGAGTCCTTTCGCCGCCGAGGTGCTCGTCAACCAGAAGATCACGGGCGCCGGTTCGGGCAAGGACGTCCGGCACATCGAACTCTCGATCGAGGGTTCGGGCCTCGACTACGAACCGGGCGATTCGCTTGCGGTCGTTACGGGCAATCCGCCGCAACTCGTCGACGAGCTGCTCGACGTGCTGTCGCTCGACCGCGAGGCAATCGTCGCGGTCGGGGACGAGCAACTGCCGTTGATCGAGGCGCTGACCGACCGCCTCGAGATCACGGCGCTCAATCTCGGCTTCCTGCGCGCCTGGGCCGCACACGGCAACAGCGATGCGCTGCATTCGATCATCGAGAACGACGACCAAGCCGTGCTGAGCGGGTTCCTCGAGGCACACCAGGTCGTCGACGTGGTTCGCCGGTATCCGGCCGATGTAAAAGCCCGGGAATTCGCCGACATGCTGCGTCCGCTGAGCCCGCGTTCGTATTCGATCGCCTCAAGCGCGGCCGCCAATCCCGGCGAAGTGCACCTGACCGTCGCGGCCGTGCGCTATGAAGCCTTCGGCCGCCCGCACTGGGGTGCGGCGTCGACGCTGCTCGCCGACCGCCTGTCCGAAGGCGACACGGTGCCGGTGTTCGTCGAGAAGAACCCGCGCTTCCGGCTGCCGGCACCCGACGTGCCGATCGTCATGATCGGTCCGGGAACGGGCGTCGCGCCGTTCCGGGCCTTCGTCGAGGAGCGCGTCGAGCAGAACGCCGGCGGCGACAGCTGGCTGTTCTTCGGCGACCGTACGGTGCACGACGATTTCCTCTATCAGCTCGAGTGGCAGCGCCATCTCAAGCGCGGCGACCTCACGCGTCTCGACGTCGCGTTCTCGCGCGACCAGCGGCGCAAGGTTTACGTACAGGACCGCCTGCGCGAACGGGGCGCCGAGCTCTATCGCTGGATCGAAAACGGCGCCGTCGTCTACGTCTGCGGCGATGCGAAGAACATGGCCGGTGACGTCGAAGAGGCGCTCATCGACGTCCTCGCCGAACACGGCGAAGACGATCGCGATGCCGCGGCGGCGCGCCTCAGGGAAATGCGGCGCGCGAAGCGCTACCAGCGGGACGTGTACTGATGAGCGCGCTCGACGTCGAGAAGATCAAGGCGGGGAGCCGCCGCCTGCGCGGCACGCTGCTCGAGAGTCTCGCCGATCCGTTAACGGGAGCGATCTCGGAGGCGGACACGCAACTGTCGAAGTTCCACGGCATCTATCAGCAGGACGACCGCGACGTGCGCAGCGAACGCACGCGACAGAAGCTGGAGCCGGCCTACAGCTTCATGATCCGCGCGCGCATTCCGGGCGGACTGCTGACGACCGCCCAATGGCTCGCGATGGACCGCATCGCACGGGAATTCGCCAATGACTCGATCCGCCTGACGACGCGCCAGGCCGTGCAGTTCCACGGCGTCATCAAACGCAGGCTCAAACGGACCATCGCAGACATCAACTCTGCCGCGCTCGACACGCTGGCGGCGTGCGGCGACGTGAACCGCAACGTCATGTCGCCGCCGCTGCCCGGCCTGTCGCGCGTGCACCGGGCCGTGCAGCGGCACGCCGAAGAGCTGTCGGCGCATCTGACGCCGGCCACGGGCGCGTACCACGAGATCTGGCTGGACGGGAAGAAGATCGCATCGTCCGAGGAGGAAGTCGAGCCGATCTACGGCGATACCTACCTGCCGCGTAAATTCAAGGCCGCGTTCGTCGTGCCGCCGCAGAACGACGTCGACGTGTACGCACAGGATCTGGGTTTCGTTACGATCGTCGAGGACGGCGAGATCGCCGGCTTCAACGTCACGGCCGGCGGCGGCATGGGCATGACGCACGGCGATACGGCGACGTACCCGCGCCTCGCCGACGTGCTCGGCTTCTGCCGGCCCGATGAGATCCTCGCCGTCGCGCAGGCGGTCGTCACGACGCAGCGCGATCACGGCGACAGGACCGAGCGCAAGCACGCGCGCCTCAAGTACACGATCGACGATCGCGGCGTCGACTGGTTCCGCGATGAAGTACAGAGACGCTCGGGCGTGACGCTGGGCGAGCCGCGCGGCTTCGCGTTCGTCGCGAACGGCGACGCCTACGGCTGGCATCGGGACGACACGGGCGCGTGGCATTACACGCTGTTCGTGCAGAACGGCCGCGTATCCGACGCCGGCGATCGCCGGCTGCTGTCCGGCCTGCGCCGGATCGCGCAGACCCGTCGCTGCGAGTATCGCCTGACGCCGAACCAGAACCTGATCATCAGCAAGGTCGCCGCGCGGGACAGGTCGGCGGTCGACGACATCCTGGCGGAGTACGGCATCCGGAACGACGCGCAGGCGACCCCGCTGAGACTGAACTCGATGGCCTGCGTCGGCTTCCCGACCTGCGGCCTCGCGATGGCGGAGAGCGAACGCTACATGCCCGAGTTCGTCGACAAGCTCGACGCGCTGTTCGCGAAGCACGGTCTCGACGATACGGCCGTCACGGCGCGCATGACGGGTTGCGCCAACGGCTGTGCGCGGCCGTACATCGCGGAGATCGGTCTCGTCGGCAAAGCGCCGGGACGGTACTCGCTGTTCCTCGGCGCGGGTTTTGCCGGCGAGCGGCTCGCCGCACCGTACCTCGACAATGCGAACGAGGAGCAGATTCTCGAGGCGCTGGATCCCTTGCTCGAGCGCTATGCCGGTGAGCGGGAAGACGGCGAACGCTTCGGCGATTTCCTCGTGCGTTCCGCGCTCGTTCCGGCCATCGCGGAAGGGAGGCTGTTCCATGCGGGCTGAAGACCGCGTCGCCTGGGCGCTCGAGAACCTGCCGGGGCAGTACATGCTGAGTTCGAGTTTCGGCGCACAGTCCGCCGTCATGCTGCACATGGTGCCGCGGCAGAAGCCGGACATCCCGGTCGTGCTCGTCGATACGGGCTACCTGTTCCCCGAGACCTACCGCTTTATCGACGAGATGAGCGACAGACTGAATCTCAACCTGCGGGTCTACCGCCCGCAGGTGTCGGCGGCATGGCAGGAAGCGCGGCACGGAGAGCGCTGGAAGCAGGGGAAGGAAGCGCTCACGCAATACAACCGCGACAACAAGGTCGAGCCGATGGAGCGCGCGCTCGGGGAACTCGGGGTCGGGACCTGGTTCGCCGGACTCCGGCGTGCGCAGGCCAGCTCGCGCGAGCACCGGCAGTTCGTCGAGCAGTCGGGCGAGCGCTTCAAGGTGCACCCGATCATCGACTGGACCGACCGCGACGTGTACGACTACCTGAAGAAATACGATCTGCCGTACCACCCGCTGTGGGACGAGGGCTACGTCTCGATCGGCGATACCCATTCGACGCGCTCGCTCGCCGAAGTCGGCTCGGTCGAGGAGACGCGCTTCGGCGGCGTTCTGCGCGAGTGCGGCCTGCACGAGATCGGCCTCGGAGACCGCGAGGCGCAGTCGGCCTAACGGTTCGCGGGCTCCGGGCGGCGACGGAGCGAGGGCATCAGGCGGCGGCGGTGATCTTCTCGCCGCAGCCGTCGCGGAGCGGCAGGTCGGCATCGGCAAACATCTCGTCGATCGTCGCCTGCGAGTTCGCCCGTTGCAGTTCGGTGAGCTGCGCCGGCGAGACGTGGGGTGCGAACAGCTGGATGAAGTCGACCATGTAACGGCGGAGCACGGCGTCCTTGCGGTAGCCGATCCAGG
>JAKSCZ010000109.1 GCA_022360335.1 Pseudomonadota bacterium | reverse complement strand
GGCTGCGCCCCGACTTTCCGGCTTACCAGGCATCGCCGGCGCTCATCCAGGCCATCGGCACAGTCGATGCCACGCCGTTGTCATTGCTGGGCGATGCGAACGGTGACTTCGTAGACTGGGCACGCGGTTATCTGCCGACCGAGCGGCTGCGGGAGTTCGTGCAGACATCGGGCGATCTTCACTGCGATCGCCGCTGACTACCAGGCGACGCTCGCGGCATCGAACACCGGGCCGTCGACGCACACGCGTTTCATGGCCTCGCCCTCGGGCGTAACGATCTTCACGGCACACCCGGCGCAGCCGCCGACGCCGCAGGCCATGAACTCCTCGAGCGATACCTGGCAGGGGAGGTCGTGGCGCGCGGCGAGGTCGGCGACGGCCCGCAACATCGGCGTCGGGCCGCAGGCGAAAACTTCGGTCCGGGCGAGTTCGCTGTCCGGGAGTTCGTGCAGCCAGGCATCGGCGAGTACCGTGACGTAGCCGTCGAAGCAACCCGGGTATCCCCGGAGGCTCGTTAGCCGCGTCGGGATGCCCCACGCCTCGAGCAAGGGCATGGCGCTGTCGACGTCGTCCGGGATGCCGGGGACGTCGAGCCGGGACTTCTGCGTCTCGAACGGGAACGGGATCTCCGAACCCAGGACGGCGAACGGCCGCCACTCGCCGTCGTCCCGGCGCAGCCGGTCGGCGAGGAAGACCATCGGCGGAATGCCGACCCCGCCGCCGATCAGGAGCGTGTTCGGGCGTTCGGGATGCGGGCGAAACGGCCGGCCGATCGGGCCCAGTACGCTGACCGCATCGCCGGGCAGCTTCTGCGACAGCAGCCTGAGTCCCCGGCCGACGATCTTGTAGAGCACCTCGATCCAGTCGTCGCCGACGCGCATGATCGACAGAGGCCGGCGCATCGGCAGCGATGCATCGCAGGTCAGGTGCACGAAGCTGCCGGGCTGCGCCGCTGCGGCGCACTTCGGCGCGCGAATACGCACGATGAACTGCTCGCCCGGAAACGTGTCCACCGTGACGACCTCGCCGTCCTCGACGAAGATCGTGTTGCGTTTCTCCCGGGCTTTGCGCTGCGCCGCCGTCAGAGCCATGTCAGTGACGGGCGGCCAGGGACTTGGTGACACGGTCGAGTACCGCCATGCGCACGGCGACGCCGTTCGTGACCTGTTGTGTGATGACCGACTGCGGACCGTCGGCAACCACGCCTTCGATCTCGATGCCGCGGTTCATCGGGCCGGGATGCATGACGATCGAGTCGCGCTTGGCCAGCTTGAGGCTCTCCTGGCTTACACCGTAGTTCGCGAAATACTCGTCGATGCCCGGGATGCCGTCGAGATTGCCGATCCGCTCGCGCTGGATCCTCAAGGCCATGACGACGTCCGCATCGGCAAGCCCTTCCTCGAGCGTGTCCACGATCTTCGCGCCCGGTACCGACCCGGGATCGGGCGCGAGCACGGGCGGCGAGATCAGGCGCAGTTCGCCCACGCCGAGCGTCGTCAGCGCCTGCGACACCGACATCGCGACGCGCGAATGGCGAATGTCGCCGACGATGGCGACGGCCAGGTTCCCGAACGAACCCTTGTGCTGGCGGATCGTCAGGACGTCGAGCAGGCCTTGCGTCGGGTGCGACACGTCGGATTCCCCGGCGTTGAGTATGCTGACGTGCGGTTGCACGTGGCGCGCGATGTAGGCCGGCACGCCGGCGCTCGCATCGCGGACCACCATGATGTCGACCTGCATGGCCTCGAGCGTATAGATCGTGTCGAGGATGCTCTCGCCCTTCTTGCGTGACGACGTGTTGACGTCGAGATTCAGGACGTCGGCACCGAGGCGCTTGCCGGCGAGATCGAACGACGCGCGGGTGCGCGTGCTCGGTTCGAAGAACAGGTTGCCGACGGAGCGGCCCGCGAGAGCCCGGCTGCTCGCCGGGACCCGGCCCGGCTCGGTCAGGTAACGCTCGGCGTCGTCGAGGATGTCGATGAGCAGTGTCTTGTCGAGGCCTTTGAGCGTCAGCAAATGGCGGAGGTTGCCATTCTCGTCGATCTGCAGGGAGGCTTCGTCTTGCAGTACTTCGGTCGGTTCCGCGATCATCGCGGCGGCATTTTACGGGTTCCGCGCGTCGCGCGCACCCCCCCGCCCTGTAAGATATCTTTCGGCGATCAATACGGCCGCGGCGCCGTCGATTGCTTCTTTGGATATCCGGCCGCGCGTTCCGGCCGCGCGGGCGTCTTTCAGAACCTGCCCGGCCTCGATCGAGGTATAGCGTTCGTCGACCGACTCGACGGGCAGTCCGTAGCGTTCGAGTTCTCCGATGAATGCCCGGACGAGCGCCTGCATCTCGCTTTCCGAGCCGTCGGCGTGGGCCGGTATTCCGACGACGAGCAGTGCGGGGCGCCATTCGTCGATCAGCGCTTCGATCCGGTCGTGGTCGGCGCCCGATTCGCGGTTGGCGATGACGCCCAGCGGGCTTGCAGACGCCGTCACCGACTGGCCGACGGCGGCGCCGATGCGCCGCCGTCCGAAGTCGAATGCGATAATCGTGCGGGGGCCGGACAAATCAGGCGTGCCCGGCATCCGTGGACATCGCGCTGATGTCGATGCCGAGTGTGCGAGCCGCCGAATCCCAGCGGTCCGCGAACGGCGTTTCGAACACGATCTCGGGCGTGGCAGGGACGTTGAGCCAGGAGTTCGCGAGCATTTCGTTTTCGAGCTGGCCGGGTTCCCAGCCGGCGTAGCCGAGGGCGACCAGGGTGTGTTCCGGCCCCGCGCCCGTGGCCATCGCGTCGATGATGTCGCGCGACAGGGTCAGGCTGATCTCGCTCGACACGGCCAGCGTGTTCTCAAAGGCCTGCTCGGGCCCGTGCAGGACGAAGCCCCGCTCCGGCCCCACCGGTCCGCCGGCCAGCACCGGGGCGCCGGCCGCGCCGGGGTCCGGGTCGTCGACCGAGAGTTGTTCGAACAGCCCGCCCAGTTTCAGCGGCGTCGGGCGGTTGATGACGATACCGAGCGCGCCTTCGTCGTTGTGTTCGCAAATCAACGTGACGGTCGTGCTGAAATTCGGATCCAGCATGCCCGGCATGGCGATAAGTAACTGATTCGAAAGCGAGGCGTGGGGCTGCATAAGAACAGTATCTGCCCATCAGTCGCGTCGCACAAGCCGCTCCGAGAAAAGGAACTTGTACTCGAACGCGACCGTCTCGTACTCGTTGGCCATGGCAGCCGGGAATGCATCGAACGGCGACGCCCGCTGGATGATGTCCACCGATGCGAGGTCCAGGACCGGCGAGCCGCTCGAACGGCTGACGACGGCATCGACGAGGCCGCCGTCCTCACTGATTCGCACGAGCAGCGTCGGGCTGCCCGTCAGGACGCCTGTGTCGCTCAGCCGGGCCAGGTAGCCGGCACCGACCGCCTCGATGCGGCGCTTCCACGAATCCAGATAGGCGGCCGCGACGGACTCGCGCGTGTCCGCGGATATCACGAGTTGTCGGGGATCGTCGTCGGTCAGCAGAAAGCTCGCCTCGTCTTCCTGCGGCAGGGGCAGGCTTGCGTCGCTGCCCGCCTCCATTGCGACGGCGACGCTGTTCCGCAGCTGCGGGTCCGTGCGGGGGTCGACGGACACCCGGCGATCGC
>JAKSCZ010000123.1 GCA_022360335.1 Pseudomonadota bacterium | reverse complement strand
TTGTACGTCCCGCCGATCGAACGATCGAGACAGTCGATCGTGAAGTTCGCGAGATCGCGAACGTCGACGATCTGCACGAAATCCTCGGGCGTCCCGGGCCACAGCATCTCGCCGCCCTTCCCCGTGCGGATCGGCCAGTACGAGAAGCGGTCCGTATGGTCGCCCGGACCGCAGATGTAGGTCGGCCGCAGGATCGTCAGCCGGTCGGCTTCGTATTCGGCTGCGACGCGTTTTTCGCACAGCGCCTTCAGTGCACCGTAGGTCTCGCCCGTCACCTCCTCGACCGTCTCGTCGGCGATCGTCGCGAGCGGCGACTCCTCGTCGTTGTCGACGTCGAACGACGCGTACACCGAAGCCGTCGAAACGAACAGATAGCGACCGACGTTCGGCGCCAGCAGCCGCGCCGAATCCCGTACGTGGCGCGGTACGTAACCCGAGTTGTCGACGACGGCGTCCCACTGCCGGTTTTTCAGTCCGTCCAGCCCCCGGTCGCGGTCGCCTTTAATCGTTTCGAGATCGGGAAACAGCGTGCTGTCCGTTCGCCCGCGATTGAACAGCGTTACCGAGTGCCCGCGGCGCAGCGCCTCGCGCACCGTGTGCGGGCCGATGAACCCAGTGCCGCCCAGGACGAGGATGTCGAGCGGTTTGCGTTTCCTGCGCGTCTCGCCGGCGCCGCCGACGGCCGGCAGCCCGGCCGCTGCAGCGCCGATACCGGCTGCCTTGATGAAGTCGCGTCGACTGCTCGTCACTCTCTTCTCTCCGTCGCAAGCCCGATGAGCGGGCCGGCCGGTCGGCACGTCCGCCGTGACAGATGCCGCGACCTAGCGGTAGCGCTCCTGGATCTTCCGCAATTCCGCGTTGCCCGGATGCAGATCCTCGTACGGCAACTCCGCGAGCGGCGTTTCGGTATTACCCATCAGGTCGTGCATCTCGACGCGTTCGTCATTGACGTACAAGAGCCCCGTCGTTATCTCACCTGCGTTGAAGCGATCGCGCAGGTACTTGAATGCCTCGGCGCGGCTCGTCGGGTCGTAATTGCGATCGAGCTTGCGCAGTACGATCGAGTCGCCGCCGTGCAGATGCACGGGCATCGCCTCACCCTCGTCGTAGGATGCCTTGATCTCCTCGGACGGCCGGATGTAGTCGATGTTCGCAACGTGGTTATAGTATTCGCGCGTGTGCGCATAGCTCTTGGTCGACCCCTCGTGGTCGTTGAAGGTCACGCACGGGCTGATCACATCGACGAGCGAGAACCCGTCGTGCATGATCGCGCCCTTGAGCAAGGGTACGAGCTGTTCCTTGTCGCCCGAGAAACTGCGCGCGATATAGGTCGCGCCGAGGGTCAGCGCCGTGCTGACCGGGTCGATCGGCTCCTGCTGGTTGGCCAGGCCCTTCTTCGGCAACGTGCCGATGTCCGCCGAGGCGGAGAACTGCCCTTTCGTGAGTCCGTAGACGCCGTTGTTCTCGATGATGTAGCAGACGTTGAGATTGCGGCGAATCGCGTGGACGAACTGTCCGACGCCGATGGACAACGAGTCGCCGTCTCCCGACACGCCGATGTACGTCATGTTCCTGTTCGCCGCGTTGGCGCCGGTCGTCACCGACGGCATGCGTCCGTGCACGGAATTGAAGCCGTGCGCCTGGCTCGCAAAATACGCCGGCGTCTTCGAGGAACAGCCGATGCCGCTCATCTTCGCCAGCATGTGCGGTTCGATGTCCAGCTCGAACACGGCCTGGATCAGCGCAGCGGTCACCGAGTCGTGCCCGCAACCCGCGCACAAGGTCGAGACTCCGCCTTCGTAGTCGCGCGTCGTGAGCCCGAGTTCGTTCCTCGGAAGGCTCGGGTGCGCAACTTTGGGTTTGGCGATGTACGTCATGGTCGTTTGCTCCCTACGCCGCGCGTCCTTTCTTGATCTCGCTCAGCACGCCGTCGACGACGAAGCCGGAGTTGATCGGCATACCGTTGTAATGCAGCAGCGAGACCAGCTTGTCCTGGTCCGCATCGATATCTTCGATCAGCAGCGTGCGCAGTTGCGCATCGCGGTTCTGCTCGACAACGTAGACGATCTCGTGCTTGTCGATGAACTCGCGCACGGCCTCGGTGAACGGGAAGGATCTGATGCGGCAGAAGTTGAGTCCGACTTTCCGCTTCTCCAGCCGATCCAGCGCCTCGAGGCAGGCCCCGTTGCCGCTGCCCAGCGTCAGGATCGCCGTTCTGTTGAATTTCGAATACCGGATGTCGGCTTCCGGAACGAGCGTCCGTGCCGTCTCCCACTTGACCAGCAGCCGGTCCAGCACGTCCTGGTACTCTGCCGAATCCTCGGTATACGCGCCCAGCCTGGTGTGGCCCGAGCCCCGGGTGAAGTAGGCGCCCTTGGGGTGTACGCCGGGCAAGGTACGGTACGGTATGCCGTCGCCGTCGACGTCGAGGTAACGGTAGAACTTCTCCATCTTCTCGAGTTCTTCGGCATCGAGGACCTTGCCGCGATCGGGCACGTAGTCGTCGTCCCATTCGAACTCGGGAACCATCCAGTCGTTCATGCCGATATCGAGGTCGCTCAATACCATGACCGGCGTCTGCAGACCTTCGGCCAGATCGAAGGCCTGCGGCGCCATGTGGAAGCACTCGCCCGGGTCCGCCGGAAACAGCAACACGTGCCTGGTGTCCCCGTGCGACGCGTAGGCGCAGCTGACGAGGTCGCACTGTTGCGTACGGGTCGGCATGCCCGTCGAAGGGCCGACGCGCTGCACATTGAAGATGACGGCCGGAATCTCGGCGTAGTAACCGAAACCGATGAACTCGCTCATGAGCGAGATACCCGGGCCGCTCGTCGGCGTAAACGATCTTGCGCCGTTCCAGTTCGCGCCGAGCACCATGCCGATCGCCGCGAGTTCGTCTTCGGCCTGGATGATGCAGTACGTGCGCTTGCCCGTTTCGGGTTCGGTGCGGTACCGGCGGCAGAATGCCGCGAACGCGTCCATCAGCGACGTCGACGG
>JAKSCZ010000480.1 GCA_022360335.1 Pseudomonadota bacterium | reverse complement strand
GCGGGACCTTCCTTTCCGCCATCAGCATTTTGGCCTGGGTTCCCTTGCCGGAACCGGGGGCACCTAACAGTACGATTCGCATTCTTATAAGTCTCTGTGTTTCCGGCGATCCCGTAGGAGGGCCTAATCGTAGGACGGCCTGATCGTAGGAGGGCCTTCAGGCCCGAAGGGGATCGGGATCGCGGCTAAAGCCGCTCCTACGGGCCTTCCTACGGCATCGCGGCTAAAGCCGCTCCTACAAGCCGCTCCTGCGAAGGGGCGAGCGCAACGCTACTCGCAAAGGACATCGAGGTCAATGCACGGTATCCTTGCCGCCTCCCGACCGAAACAGGAACCTCGCAACATGTCCGCAATGAATGCCTTCTACGCCCAGTCGGGCGGCGTCACCGCCGTCATCAATGCGACCGCCTGCGGCGTCATCGAAACGGCGCGCAAGCACGGGAAAGACATCGCCAACGTTTACGCAGGCCGCAACGGCATCATCGGTGCACTGACCGAGGACATGATCGACACGAACAGGGAGAGCGCGGCCGCGATACGCGCCCTGATGCACACACCGGGCGGCGCGTTCGGTTCGGCTCGCTACAAACTGAAGGGCATCGAAGAGAACCGCGCCGAATACGAACGCCTCGTCGAAGTGTTCAAAGCGCACGACATCGGCTACTTCTTCTACAACGGCGGCAACGACTCGATGGACACGGCCCACAAGGTCTCCCAGATTTCCAGGCGTATGGGTTTCCCCGTGACCTGCCTCGGCGTGCCCAAGACCGTCGACAACGACCTGCCCGTCACGGACAACTGCCCCGGCTTCGGTTCGGTAGCGAAGTACGTCGCCGTCTCGACGCAGGAGGCGGCACTCGACGTTGCGTCGATGGCGACGACGTCGACCAAGGTCTTCGTCCTCGAGGTCATGGGCCGCCATGCCGGCTGGATCGCGGCGGCCGGCGGCCTGGCCGGCAAGGAACCCGGCGACGCCCCGCACATCATCCTGTTCCCCGAGATCCCTTTCGTGAAACGGGACTTCCTCAGGAAGGTACGCCAGTGCGTGACCGACTACGGATACTGCGTCGTCGTCGTCAGCGAAGGCGCGCGTTTCAGGAACGGCAAGTTCCTCGCGGACCAGGGCACACGCGACGCGTTCGGCCATGCCCAGCTCGGCGGCGTCGCCTCGGTCGTCGCACAGATGGTCCGGGACAACCTCGGCTACAAGTACCACTACGCGATCGCCGATTACCTGCAGCGTTCGGCACGCCATATCGCATCGGCCGTCGACGTCAGGCAAGCCTATGCGGTCGGCAAGGCCGCCGTCGAATTCGCCCTGCAGGGCAAATCGGCCGTCATGCCGGTGATCAAGCGCGTCTCCGATTCGCCGTACCGCTGGAAGATCGCATCGGCGCCGCTGGGGCGGATCGCCAACAAGGAGAAGATGGTGCCGCGGCGCTACATCACGAAGGACGGTTACGGCATCACGAATGCCGGGCGCCGCTACCTCGCGCCGCTGATCAGGGGCGAGGATTATCCGCCGTACGTCAACGGCTTACCGAAGGTCGTGAAGCTACGCAAGCGTCCCGTGAAGCCGAAGCTGGGCACCGGATTTGTGGTATAGTTCGCGCCCGGCTCGGCCGGTAACAACAATCCTTTTGGGGAAACTCTCTTTCGAACGGGTCCCGACGCTCGCCCTTCCGCGGCGCAGCACGTCCCGTTCGGGCAACTACAACAAGATCTGGAGAAAATCTGATGTCTAACGAGACAGCCTTGTGGCTCTCGATCGGGGCGGGTCTGGCCGCCATCGTCTTCGGCTGGATTTCGAGGGGCTGGATCCTCAAGCAGTCGGCCGGGTCGGAGCGCATGCAGGAGATCGCGGCCGCCATCCAGGAAGGCGCCAAGGCCTACATGGATCGCCAGTACATGACGATCGGCATGGTCGGTGTCGCCCTCGCCGTCGTGCTCGGATTCGCACTCGCCTGGGCGACGGCCGTCGGCTTCGTCATCGGCGCCGTATTCTCGGGCCTCGCCGGCTACATCGGCATGTTCGTGTCGGTACGCGCCAACGTGCGCACGGCGGAGGCCGCGAAGAACGGCGTCAACCCCGCGCTCAAGATCGCGTTCCAGGGCGGCGCCATTACGGGCCTGCTCGTGGTCGGCCTCGGCCTGCTCGGCGTTGCCGGCTACTACTACGTGCTGCTCCGGGCGGGCGCGACGCCGGACGATGCGATCCACGCGCTCGTGGGCCTGGCTTTCGGCGGCTCGCTGATCTCGATCTTCGCCCGGCTCGGCGGCGGTATCTTCACCAAGGGCGCCGACGTCGGCGCCGACCTCGTCGGTAAGGTCGAGGCAGGCATTCCCGAAGACGATCCCCGCAATCCGGGCGTCATCGCCGACAACGTCGGCGACAACGTCGGCGATTGCGCAGGCATGGCGGCCGACCTGTTCGAGACCTACGCCGTAACGATCATCGCCACGATGCTGCTCGGCGGCATGCTCGCCTCGGCCTACGGGCCCGAAGCCGTCATCTACCCGCTCGTGCTCGGCGCCGTTTCGATCGTCGCCTCGATCATCGGCACGTTCTTCGTCAAGACCTCGGAGGGCGGCAAGATCATGGGCGCGCTGTATCGCGGCATGATCGTCGCCGGTGTCCTCGCCGCCGTCGCGTTCTACTTCGTCACGAACGCCATGATGGGCGGCAGCGGCCAGGCAATGAACATCTTCTACTCGTCGCTGATCGGCCTCGCGCTGACGGCGGCGATGGTCATCATCACCGAGTACTACACGGGCACCGACTTCAAGCCGGTCAAGACGATCGCCAATGCCTCGCTGACGGGCGATGCGACCAACATCATCGCGGGCCTCGGCATCTCGATGAAGGCGACGGCGCTGCCCGTCATCGCGGTCTGCCTGAGCATCTGGGGAGCGTTCCAGCTCGCTCCGGACACGATGGGCGGTCTCTACAACATCGCGATCGCCGCGACGACGATGCTGTCCATGACGGGCGTCGTGGTCGCCCTCGACGCGTTCGGTCCGATCACGGACAACGCCGGCGGCATCGCCGAGATGGCCGAGCTGCCGCCCGAGGTACGCAAGATCACCGATCAGCTCGACGCCGTCGGCAACACGACCAAGGCGGTGACCAAGGGGTACGCCATCGGTTCCGCGGGCCTCGCGGCGCTCGTGCTGTTCGCCGACTACAGCAACGCCCTCGCGCAGGCGGGCAAGGACGTGACGTCCCTGCTCAACGTTTACCGGGTGATCATCGGCCTGTTCATCGGCGGCCTCGTTCCGTACCTGTTCGGCGCGCTCGCGATGGAAGCGGTCGGCCGGGCGGCAGGCAGCGTGGTCAACGAAGTCCGCCGCCAGTTCAGGGAGATCGAGGGCATCATGGAAGGCACCGGCAAGCCGGATTACAGCCGTGCCGTCGACCTGCTGACCAAGGCCGCGATCAAGGAAATGGTCGTCCCGAGCCTG
>JAKSCZ010000092.1 GCA_022360335.1 Pseudomonadota bacterium | reverse complement strand
CTCGGGACGCGCGGCGATCATCTGATCGCTTCGGCGGGCAACGAGATCTACGTACGCGGCATCGCGAGCGACGCGCCGGACACCCGCTACAGCGTCGTCCACGTCGGCGACCCGCTGTTCGACCCCGACGACGACCGCCTCGTCGGCTACCAGGGCATCCAGGTGGGCGAAGGCAGCCTGCGCCGCGGCGGCGACCCGGCGACCGTTGCGCTCACGGACACGTCGCGGGAAGCCACGCCGGGCGACCGTCTGCTGCCCGAAACCGTGGACGTACCGCTCAACTTCTTCCCGCGTGCGCCGGGCACGGCCGTCGAGGGCCGTATCATCTCGGTGGTCGACGGCGTCACGCAGATCGGCCAGTACATGGTCGTCGTCCTGAACCGCGGCGCGAACAACGGCCTGTCCGTGGGCGACGTACTGACCGTCTGGCAGACGGGCGAGGAAGTGCGCGATCGATTCGGCGGCGGCAAGGTCCGCCTGCCGGACGAGGAGGCGGGCACGGTCATGGTGTTCAAGACCTTCGATCGCATCAGCTACGGCCTGGTGATGGAAGCCACGCAAGCGATCCACGTACACGACACCGTTCGCAACCCGTCGTAGGAACGGCGATGTAGGAGGGCCTTCAGGCCCGAATGGCGGCTATGTGTCGCGGCTAAAGCCGCTCCTACCCTACAATTAAAAGCCGCTCCTACCCTACAATTAAAGGGGAACTCCGGAGATACGTCCGCAGCGCAGGCCGCCTGCGGGCGTTATCATTGGGGCGTGTTCCTACCGCGTCCCGACCGATGTCCTCCCGCTCCTGGCTGATTCTCGCCCACGCCTACCTGCGCGTCGGCGAACTGGATGCCCTGCTCGATCTTCACGGAACCGTCGATGAGGTCGTCGGCCTGCCCGTCTCGCGCTTAAAGGACGCGGGACTCGCCGACGGGAAGTGCGATGCGATCGTCTCGCCCGACGGCAGGGCCATCGATGCCGCGCTGCGATGGCTCGACCACGAGGCGCACCGTCTCGTCGCCTGGGGCGAGGACGACTACCCCGAGGTGCTCACGCAGATTCCGGGGCCGCCCCTGCTTCTCTACGTCAACGGCGACGTCGACGCGTTGCACCTGCCGGGTATCGCGATCGTCGGCAGCCGCAATCCGACCGACGGCGGCACGCGCAATGCGCGCGAATTCGCGCGACACCTCGCCGGCCGGGGATTCGCCGTCGTCTCCGGCATGGCGCAGGGCATCGACACGGCCGCCCATCAGGGCGCGCTCGATGCCGGCGGCCGGACGGTGGCCGTCCTCGGCACGGGCATCGATCGCGTTTACCCGGCGCGTAACCGCGAACTCGCCCACGCGATTGCCGGGGCAGGCGCTCTGGTCAGCGAATACCCGCTCGGCGCGGCGCCCGAGCGCCGGCACTTCCCGGAACGCAATCGCCTGATCGGCGGTCTGTGCCTCGGTACGCTCGTCGTCGAAGCCGCCCGGCGCAGCGGCTCGCTGATCACGGCCCGCCTCGCGGCGGACCAGGGTCGCGAGGTCTTCGCCCTCCCGGGTTCTATCCACAGCCCGCTGTCGCGCGGCTGCCACGAGCTGATCCGCCAGGGCGCCAAGCTGGTCGAGACGGCCGACGACATCCTGGCCGAGCTCGGCCCGCTCACCGAACACATGCAGCAGGCGACCGGCAACGAATACTCCGGCTTACGTAAACTCCTGAGCCACGACCCGATCGGCATCGACGAACTCGAGAAACGATCCGGATTGACGATCGATCAGCTTTCCTCCATGCTTCTGATCCTGGAACTCCATGGAGAAGTGGAGTCGTTGTCCGGCGGACGATATGCCGTAAAGGAGCCGCTCCAGGCATGAAAGAAAACGTACTCGACGTACTGATGTATCTCTTCGAAACATACGTCGACGCAGAGGACGAACCCGAACCCGACCAGAACGAACTACGCTCAGAACTCGCGCGCGCCGGCTTCGGCGACGCGGAGATAGAGCGCGCGCTCGTGTGGCTCGACGACCTGACGGGCCAGCAGGATTGCCTGCCCTACGGTAAGCAGACGGCGCACGGCACACGCATTTTCAACGCTTTCGAACACGAGCGGCTCGACGCCGGCTGCCGCGGTTACATCACCTACCTGGAGCAGATCGGCATCCTGTCGCCGCCGCAGCGCGAAATCCTGATCGACCGCCTGCTCGCGCTGGAAACAACCGATATCGACGTCGAACAGATCAAGTGGGTCGTGCTCATGGTGCTGTTCAGCCAGCCCGGGCAGGAACTCGCGTACGCGCGCATGGAGGATCTCGTTTTCGACGAGGCGTCGGACCTCCTGCACTGAGGGCCGGCATCCAATCCCTTGACACTTTGCGGTCAAGCATGTAATTCAGCCGCGATGTCAAAGAATCTCGTCATCGTAGAGTCGCCTGCCAAGGCCAAGACGATCAGCAAGTACCTCGGCAAGGACTTCGACGTCATGGCCTCCTACGGCCATGTCCGCGACCTCGTGCCCAAGGAAGGCGCCGTCGATCCCGACAACGACTTCGCGATGAAGTACCAGGTCATCGAGCGCAACGAGAAACACGTCAACAGCATCATCCGCGCGCTCGGGAAAGCCGATGCGCTGTATCTCGCGACCGACCCCGACCGCGAAGGCGAGGCGATATCGTGGCACCTGATCGAGTTGCTGAAGGAGCGAAACGCACTCGACGCCAAGGACGTACACCGCGTCGTCTTCCACGAGATCACCCGGCAGGCCGTTCAGGAGGCCGTCGAACACCCGCGCGCCCTGTCGGACGACCTGATCGGCGCGCAACAGGCGCGCCGCGCGCTCGACTACCTCGTCGGCTTCAACCTGTCGCCGCTGTTGTGGAAGAAGGTCCAGCGCGGCCTTTCCGCCGGCCGCGTGCAGAGCCCGGCGCTCAGGATGATCGTCGAACGCGAACTCGAGATCGAGGCCTTCGAGGCGCGCGAATACTGGTCGATCGAAGCCGACGTCAGCAAGAACGGGCAGGCCTTCGTCTCGAGGCTCGTCCGATACGGGGGCGAGAAGGTCGAACAATTCAGTTTCGGGAACGAAGAGACCGCCCGCGACGTCGAGAAGACGCTGCTCGATGCGGCGAACGGCGAGCTCGAGGCCGTCGCCGTTACGAAGAAGCAACGGCGGCGCAATCCTGCTGCGCCGTTCACGACCTCGACCTTGCAGCAGGAAGCTTCGCGCAAGCTCGGCTTCAACACGCAGCGCACGATGCGCGTCGCACAGAAGCTCTACGAGGGCATCGAACTGCCGGGCGAGGGCCAGGTCGGACTGATCTCGTACATGCGCACCGACTCGGTCACTCTGGCCGACGTCGCCGTCGCCGAGATCCGCGACGTCATCGCGAAACGCTACGGCAAGGAGAACGTCCCCGGCGAACCGCGCACCTTCAGGAACAAGTCGAAGAACGCGCAGGAGGCGCATGAAGCCGTGCGCCCGACCTCGGTCGCACGGACACCGGACGACATCCGGGCGTCGCTCGACGAAGACCAGTACAGGCTCTACGCGCTGATCTGGAAACGCACGATGGCCTGCCAGATGGTGCCGGCCGTGTTCGACACGGTCGCCGTCGAGATGGCCGTCGGCCCCGAATCGGACGGCCACCGCTTCAGGGCGAACGGTTCGGTGCTGGTCGTTCCCGGCTTCATGGCCGTGTACCAGGAAGGCCGGGACGATTCGAAGGACGACGAAGGCGACCGCCTGCTGCCCGAGATCGCCGAGGGCGACTCGATCAAGCTCGACGAGCTGCGGCCCGAGCAGCATTTTACCGAGCCGCCGCCGCGCTTCACCGAGGCGAGCCTCGTCAAGACGCTCGAGGAATACGGCATCGGCCGGCCGTCCACCTACGCGAGCATCATCGCGACCCTCAAAAACCGCGAATACGTCGAGATGGACGGCAAGCGTTTCATCCCGACGGACATCGGCCGCATCGTCAACGGCTTTTTGACCGAACATTTCACCCGGTACGTCGACTACGACTTCACGGCGAAACTCGAGGACGACCTCGACGAGGTGTCGCTCGGCCGCAAGGACTGGGTGCCGCTGCTCGACGATTTCTGGAAACCGTTCACCAAGCTGTGCGCCGAGAAGGAAGAGTCGGTGACGCGCGAACAGGTCGCACAGGCGCGCGAGCTCGGCACGGACCCGAAGAGCGGCAAACCTGTGACCGTGCGCATGGGACGTTACGGCCCGTTCGTGCAGATCGGCACGAAAGACGACGAGGAAAAGCCGAAGTTCGCAGGCTTGCGTCCCGGACAGAAGATGAACGAGATCGACCTCGAGACCGCGCTGGAGCTGTTCAAGTTGCCCCGCAAGCTCGGCGAGACGCCCGACGGCCTGGCAGTCTCCGCCAGCATCGGCCGCTTCGGCCCGTACGTTCG
>JAKSCZ010000073.1 GCA_022360335.1 Pseudomonadota bacterium | reverse complement strand
TGATCGCGCTTCTCGGCTTCCTCGAGCATGTGCAGATACCTGCGCAGCGCCTTGTCGTCGGACCAGGCCGTGCCGTAGATGCGCTGCAGCATCTCGTTCGACGAATCGCCGCGCCAGTAGGCGCCCGATACGTGCGTCAGCCTGAACGCTTTGCCCAGTTTGCCCGTCGACGGCAGTTGGGGGCCACGGCAAAGATCGATGAACTCGCCCTCGCGGTACAGCGTGATGCGTTCGCCGTCCGGGATGCCTGCGATGATCTCGGCCTTGTATTCCTCACCGATGCTGCGGAAGAAATCGACGGCCCTGTCGCGTTCCCAGACTTCGCGAGTGATTTCCTCGTCGCGATCGACGATCTCCTTCATGCGCCGCTCGATCGTTTCGAGGTCGGCCTCGGTGAACGCCTCCTCGCGCGAGAAATCGTAGTAGAACCCGTTCTCGATGGCGGGCCCGATCGTGACCTGCGTATCCGGCCAGAGTTCCTTGACGGCTTCGGCAAGTACGTGCGCCGCGTCGTGGCGAAGCAACTCGAGGCCGTCATCGGAGTCGCGCGTGACGATCTCGATCGACGCGTCGGACCCGATGGGCCGCGTCAGGTCCCACAACTCCCCGTCGACGCGAACCGCGACCGCGGCGCGCGCCAGGCCCTCGCCGATACCGGCCGCTATCTCGGCGCCGGTGACGGCGTCGTCGTACTGGCGTTCGGAACCATCCGGAAGAGAAACTGCGGGCATGTCTTGAGCTTTTCGAGGGGTCGACCAGCGCGCAATTGTACGCGAACGGCGGCATCAACAATACCCGGAAGGTTCGCGTACAATCCGCCGTCATGACCGATGCCGAACCGCGGGACTTCATCCGCAAGATCATCTACGACGACCTCGAGTCCGGGAAGCACGACGAGATCGTCACGCGTTTTCCGCCGGAACCGAACGGCTACCTCCACATCGGGCACGTCATGGCGGAAGCGGTCAAGGAGCTGTGGCCGGAAACCCAGGTCACGATCGGACCGGCGATCGAGAACGGTTTCTACTACGATTTCGCGCGCGACGACCCGTTCACCGAAGACGACCTCGAGGTCATCGAGGCGCGAATGAAGGAGATCGTCGACCGCGATGAAACGATCGAGCGGGAAGTCTGGGATCGCG
>JAKSCZ010000349.1 GCA_022360335.1 Pseudomonadota bacterium | reverse complement strand
GTTGCCGCGCATTCGGTCGGCGAGGTCGTAAGCGAGCGCGCTGGCCTGCGAGCGCATCTGCGCGCCCTGGTTGTTCTTCATCGCCATTGCCTGCATGCCGGCGACGCCGACGAGGCCGACCGCCAGGATCACGGTCGAGACGAGCACCTCGATCAGCGACACGCCCGACTGCCCGCGGCGTCCCTGCGACCCGGAGAAGCGGCGCCGGCGACCCATCAGCTGCATCCCTGCCGTGAAATGTTGACGCGGCCGGCGTCGTTGATGCGGATCACGCGTCCGGTTTCACCCGAGCGGCCGTCGCAGAAGCTGATGGCGTCTCCCGTGGACGTACCGAAGCCGCGCGCATCGTAACTGAAGCGATTCGCCGCGCCGCTCGTCATGGAGACGGAACCGTTCAGCGGGGGAGCGACGACGACAACCTCGTCGGCTGTCGTGACGGCGTCGAAGTCCTTGTCGACCCAGACGAACCAGCCGTCGGACCAATCGGTGCTGCCCGAGCAGCTCGGTACCGCAGCGTCGAAGTTCGCCGTCGAACAGACGATCGCAGGCCGCTGGTAACGAACGGCCGAGCTGCGTGCCGCATTGACCGTCGCAACGAAGTGATTCGCGTCCGAGATGATGCGATTATCCATAATCATGGCGCGCAGGTTCGGTACGCCGACCGTCACCAGCAGTCCGGCAATCGTGAGCGCGACGAGCAGCTCGAGTAGCGTGAATCCGTTCTCTTTCATAGCATTGACAAGGATGCCGCGCCGGCCGCCGGCATCCAAAATCGGGTGATATCAACCGTGATATGCGTCACTGGATGACGGTAGTTTTTGTGGACTGCGTCACATTCCGGGCGCTCCCCGGAAAGGCCCCCGATCCCGCACGGTTCCTCGCGGTTGACGGATTCTGTGAAGTGGATCAACGGAAACCGGCGGTCTGCCGTTCATACTTCGTCCGCAAAGGAGCGTTTTATGCGGCAAATCTTGCCGGTCCTGTTGGTGCTCGGCTTCACATCGCTTGCACAGGCCGCCGTATGGAAGTGGGTCGACGCGAACGGCGACGTCCATTTCGTCGATTCCAGGAATCCGATCTACACCTGGGTCGACGAGCGGGGCGACGTGTACTACAGCGATACACCGGAGCACGAAGACGCCGTCCCGGCCGAGTTCGTCTGGGTGTCGCCCGGCTCCCTGCGCGACGTGCAGAGCATCGAAGACCGGCCGGAAGACGAGGCCGGCAGCAGCCGGGTGGATGCCGGCGAAACGCCGGAACAGCGGGCCGAACGCGAGCGCGCCGAGGCGTATTACTGCAGGCGTGCGACGGAGATCCACGAGTCGTACGTGAATGCACCGCGCCTTTACAGGATCGGCGACGACGGCGAGCGCGTCTATCTGGACGAGGAAGAAGCAGCGCAGACGCTCGAGGAAACCCGTGCCCGGCGGGACGAGCTCTGCCGTCCGGTTTCGTGATCGTTTTCCGCTAGAGCCGATCTGCCGCGATGGCCATCGTCTCGTCGGGATCGGCGGTCGCCGCGGCCAGGTAGCCGTGGGCCCGCGGCAGCACGTGTGCGCAGTAGAACCTGAGCGTCGCTTTCTTGCCGGCCATGAAATCGGCGTCTTCCCCGGCCGATTTCGCGGCCAGCGTCGCGCCGGCGAGAATCGCGCCGCCCAGGGCGACCCCTGCCAGCATCAGCAGGTTGACGCCGGACGAGCCCGCAGCCGCGGCGTTCGTCGTGCCGTTTTCGACGAGCCAGTCGACGCCCCGTTCGAGAAGAGCGAGCCCGGAACGGATATCGGCGCCGACGCCGCCGAGCTCGTCGTCGGCTTCGAGTGCGTCGCAGGTCGCGCCGAGTTCGCCGATCAGGGCGAGAATCTCCCTGCCTTCGTCGGCGAGGATCTTGCGCCCGGCGAAGTCGCCGGCCTGGATGCCCGTCGTGCCTTCGTAGATGGGCAGGATGCGTGCATCGCGATAGTGCTGGGCCGAGCCCGTCTCCTCGACGTAGCCCATGCCGCCGTGCACCTGGACCCCGAGCGACGTGATCTCGAGCGAGGTTTCGGTCTGCCAGCCCTTGGCGACGGGCGTCAGCAAGGCGAGTCGCCGGGCTGCGGCGGCTGGTTGCTCGCCGGCGCCGTGGCGTTCGCGGTCGACGAGCGACGCCGTGTATGCGCCGAGAGCGCGCATCGCTTCGATCTGCGACCGCATGAGCATGAGCATGCGCCGCACGTCCGCGTGATGCACGATGGGCGCGCGTCCTTCGATCCCGGGCGCCCGGCCCTGCAGGCGCTCGCGCGCGTAGGCGACGGCCTGTTGGTAGGAACGCTCGCCGATCGCCACTCCCTGTTGGCCGACGCCGATACGGGCATGGTTCATCATCGTGAACATCGCCGCGAGGCCTTTGTTTTCTTCGCCCACGAGATAGCCGACGGCGCCGTCGTCGTCGCCGAAGCTCATGACGCAGGTCGGGCTGCCATGAATGCCGAGCTTGTGTTCGACGGACGCAGGGTAGACGTCGTTGCGCTCGCCCGGCTCGCCGTTCTCGTCGAGCAGGTACTTTGGAACGACGAACAGCGATATGCCGCGCACGCCTTCGGGCGCGCCGTCGATGCGCGCAAGGACGAGGTGCACGATGTTCTTCGCGATCTCGTGATCGCCCCAGGTGATGAATATCTTCGTCCCGTGGATCCGGAACGCATCGCCGTCGCGTACCGCACGCGTCGTAATGGCGGCAAGGTCCGAACCGGCTTGCGCTTCGGTCAGGTGCATCGTGCCCGGCCACTCGCCGGTCGTCAGCTTCGGGAGGTAGGTCTGCTTGAGTTGGTCGCTGGCGTGCGCGCTCATCGCGGACGCGGCGTCGCGCGTCAGCAGCGAGACCAGCGAGAAACCGAGATTGGCGCTTTGCCACATTTCGGTCGTCGCGTGAGCGACGGTCTCGGGCAGACCCATGCCGTCGTACTCGGGCGGCCCGCCGATGCCGAGCCAGCCGTTTTCGACGAGCTGTGCGTAGGCGTCGCCGAATTCCGCCGGAACGATGACCTTGCCGTCCTCGACGCGGCATCCCTCGGTGTCGCCTATACGATTCGTCGGGGCGATGACGTCGCGCGCGAAGCGGGCCGCCTCGTCGAGGATCGGATCGATGTCGTCGAGCTCGACGCCGTCGAACGCGTCGAGAGCGAGAACGTCGCTGAGGCCTGCCGCGTAGCGTGCACAGAATCGTATGTCGTCCAGGGGGGCGTTGTAGTCAGTCACTGTTCGGGTCTCGGATCGTGTGTGCTCCCGGCCGTGCCGGCGATAAGCCGAGAAGTGTAACAAAAATCGCGTATCTGCCGAAGGGGTTTCCCGTATTTGCATCGACGACGGCATGCGATAGTTTTCAGCCTCGCGTTTCCACCGAGAGAGAGGAGCATGTGCCGATCGAAGTCACGAGCCGGGTTCGCCCTGCTGATTGCCGCCGCGTTGCTCGCCGGTTGCGAGCGACAGACAGGTGTCGG
Organism: Pseudomonadota bacterium; assembly: GCA_022360335.1. Lineage (GTDB taxonomy): Bacteria > Pseudomonadota > Gammaproteobacteria > Steroidobacterales > Woeseiaceae > UBA1847. The sequence goes on along the minus strand of JAKSCZ010000349.1, from coordinate 404 downwards.
TTCCGAGCGCGCGACGGCGCGCAACGTCATACTGTTCGTGGGAGACGGCATGGGGGTTTCCACAGTGACCGCCACGCGCATCTTCGACAGCCAGTCCAGGGGGTTGAGCGGCGAAGAACACGTGCTCCCGTTCGAGACGTTTCCGAACGTCGCGCTCGTCAAGACCTACAACACGAACCAGCAGGTGCCCGACTCGGCCGGTACGATCACGGCGATGCTGACCGGTACGAAGACCCGCGCCGGCATGCTCAACGTCGCGCCCGGGGCGCTGCGGGAGAGTTGCGAAGGCGCGCTCGACAACCGTCTCGAGCCGATTTCCGTGCCGGCACGCCGGCAGGGCAAGGCGATCGGCATCGTTACGACCGCGCGTCTGACGCACGCGACGCCGGCCGCAGTGTTCGCGT
>JAKSCZ010000062.1 GCA_022360335.1 Pseudomonadota bacterium | reverse complement strand
GGGGTTTCGTGCTTGTAGTAGATTCCGGCTGCTTCACCTCTTCCGATGTGATTGCCGTCGGCAATCTTCACCAGCAGTACCGCGACATTGCTCATGGTAAAGCCGGTAATGACGAGCGGTTCGGCCATTCGCCACGATTCTGTTGTCAGCTCGATTGTTCGCATGGTATTGGGGCTCGTGCTATCCGGCGTATTGGAACCCGATGATGTTCCAGTACCAGTAGAACCAGATCATAAAGGCAGCAAGTACCGTTACGGCGCTGTGCCGGATTCTCGCTGCAATACCATTGAGCAATCCGGTATTCCAGACTCGTATCGTCCGGTAAAGCAAATGCAGGCCCGCAAGTGATGCAATGACGGGCAGCACCAGCATCGCCTTGAAAGCAAACGGAATCGACCAGGCAAGTGTGTTCCCGTACACGGACAGCACGAGCAATGCGGCACCGAAGAACAACAGGTTGCTCGACGCCACATACACCTCAGCCATCTTCGCGCTTCTTTCCTTATCCGTCATCCGGCGATCGAGCCTGCGTTGAAAAAACGCCCGGCAGAGAACCGCAAGAAACACGGTCAACGAAAACCCAAGCAGAGCAAGACTAAGCGCCGGCCGCATAATGAGGGGCACTTTCTGCATGGACATGAACGGCCACGGGTCGATCGTCGCGCCGGTTATTTCACCATTGGTATCTTCCTGGAAGGAAAGCAATCGCTGGGGCAAGCCGGGAAAAATCGATACGTCGCTGTCTGCTTCACGAAAAAGATGCTTGTCAATCTCGACGTATCGTTTGCTTCCATTTCTGAAGGAAAACAGCAACTCATCGTTTTCAGTCGCTGAAATCGTAATAGCGCTTGTCATCCACAGAAATTTGTCGATCAGCGTGAAGTTGCGGCGCCAGAAGAGATACGTGCCCGTATATTTGTCGGCCCTGTCGGCGAAGTCACCCGGCGGCACGGGCGGAGGTTCGGACGACGGGAAAAACTCATCGTAAAAAGCCGGCACGATTGCCCAGCGGACCAACGCGCCTCCGTCTCCGGCAAACGAAACGTATATGGCCAGCCCGTTCTCCTGGTCGATCGCGAGATCGGAGTGAAAATTCGCCATATCGCCGCCGTGGCCCACCAGTCTTATGCCGTTTTGCTCGGTCTCAATGAATCCCAGCGCCATCCCCATCATTCGGTCGTCGTGGGCGAATGCCCGTGAAAGTGTCGTAGCGAGAGTCTCGGGTTGCAGTATGCGGCCGCCTTCGTATGCACCGTTGTTAAGTATGGCGAGCGCGAACTTGCCCATATCCACGCCGCTCGAGAACAGCCCGCCGGCAGACGTGAATCCGCCGAGCAACTCGATCGGCTGTTCCGTATATCGACCATTTTCAAACTGGTATCCCTTTGCGTCCTGACCGGCATATCGCTCCGGCAGCGGTTGCTCAAACGTCGAATCGTGCATCTGCAGGACATCGAAGACGTTCTTCTGCACGTACTCCGGATAATCCAGGCCGGAAACGTTGGAAACGATCAAAGCGGACAGCGCCGTCCCGTAGTTTGAATAGGCTGTCTGTACGCCGGGCGGGTTGATTCTGGCGGGCTGGTGTATACGCATGGTGTCCGCCAGCGACAGCATTTTCTCTTCATCCACGCCGATCAGGAATCCCAGTGACGCATCTTCGAACCCCGCCGTGTGCGTAAGCAGATGTCGAAGCGTTACGGGTCGGCCGTGCGCTTCCTCGATCTGAAACGTCTCGAGATATTCGTTCACGTCCGCATCCAGGTTCAGGTTGCCGCGTTCGACCTGCTGCATGACGGCAACCCAGGTAAACAGCTTGGATATCGAACCTGGCCGAAACAGCGTGGTTTCCGGATTTACCGGAATCCGGTTTGCACGATCCTGGTAGCCGTAACCTTTCGCGAAAAGGATCCGATCGCCCTTTGCGACAATAAGCACACCCGATGCACTATTGTGCGCGCCCATCAACGGTGTAATCATGCCGTCGAAAAACGACTCGACGTGCTCCGGGTTGTCGACATCGGCAGCAAACGTCATAGCGCTGGACGCAGCGAGAATGAGAAGCAACTCAAGTCGTAACAGGACAGAGAGCATTGTTTCGAGCTCCAATCAGGTCGAAGACGTCGTATCCCGAGCCGCTACGGCAGATCCCGAGAGTTCGGAATATGCCGATAGTAGCGTCAGTTGTATCGGTCGATGTAGGCCAAAAGGGCCGTAAGCAGTGCAGATACGGTTTAGTGGAATGCCGGGGCGGTCCCGGTTGCACTCGTAATTCCTGTCCGCGTAACGGCCGTTTCGGCATAGAACCTTGCCGTGCCAACATAACGCCCGGTGGCCGCGGCGCCGCAAGATAGTCCGATTGAGGTGGATCGAGAGGCACCGATGCCGCGGTTAGTTCGTAGTATTGCTCAATTGGCAATCCTGTTTCTGCTCTCGGCCTGTACCTCCACGAACCCGCCCGGAGCGTTGCCGGCCTCATTCGACATCGTGATCAGAAACGGCCTGGTACTGGACGGCACCGGCACGCCCGCACGCACGGGCGACGTTGCGATCAGGAACGGCCGCCTGGCGAGCATTGGCGAGGTCGCCGGCACGGGCG
>JAKSCZ010000541.1 GCA_022360335.1 Pseudomonadota bacterium | reverse complement strand
GCCGAGCAGCAGGCCGGTCAGCAAGCCGCTGCCGTCGAGCAGCGATCGGCCGCGCAGGCAGCCGGCGGCTCCCGCGGCCCGCGACCCGAACAGCCACTCGGCCGCGACGGCGCCCAGAACCGACGCCGACAGGACCAGGATCGCGCTCAGGCCGAAGAACCAGACCGCCGCGCCCGTCGCCGGCAGCAACGCGTAGATCACGTCGCGCATCGCTTTCGGCGTCGTCATCGCCTGGCGCAACAACGGAGCGTGAAACAGGAGCAGTTTCGGCTCCCGTTCCGTCACTGTTCGGACGCCTTGCGGTGCATGAGGTCGTCCTTGGCGGTGCGGATCAGCTGCACGATCGGGATGTTCGACGGGCAGGCGAACGTGCAGCAACCGCATTCGACGCAATCGAATACGTGGTAGGCCTTGGTCTCGTCGAACAGGCGGGCCCGGGACAGGCGTGCGAGCCGCGACGGGTTCAGGAAGTACGGGCACGCCTCGAGGCAGCGGCCGCAACGGATGCACGGGTACTCTTCGCGCCGCGACGGCGATGCGTCCGTGAACACGAGGATGCCGGAACAGCCCTTGAGCACCGGCACGTCGAGGCTCGCGACCGGCCGCCCCATCATCGGACCGCCCATGACGATCTCGCGCGTGCCTTGCCTGAGCCCGCCGCAGAAGCGCACGACGTCGCGCACGGAGGTGCCGAGCGGCACGATCAGGTTGGCGGGGTAGGTTACGCCGGGCCCGGCGACCGTGACGATGCGCTCGATCAGCGGCAGGCCGCGCAGGAAGTAGTCGGCGATCGCGACGATCGTGCCGACGTTGTTGACGTTGACGCCGACGTCGCGCGGCAGCCGGCCGGCCGGCACCTCCTTGCCGAAGACGCTGCGGATCATCATCTTCTCGGCGCCCTGCGGGTACTTGACCTCGAGCGGCACGACGCGCACGGGCTGCCCGTCCGGGATTCGCCCGCGGATGACCCGGATCGCGTCGGGCTTGTTGGTCTCGATGCCGATGACGGTCTCCTCGGCGCCGAGCTTCTGCCGCACGATCTCGGCGCCCTCGAGCACGGCGTCGGAGCGCTCGATCATCAGGCGATGGTCGTTGGTCAGGTACGGCTCGCACTCCGCGCCGTTGACGAGCAGCTGCCGGATCCTCGTGCCCTCCGGCACCGAGAGCTTGACGTGCGCCGGGAAGGCCGCGCCGCCCATGCCGACGATGCCCGCCATCTGCACGGCTTCGACGAACTCGTCGCGCGACAGGGCCTGCCAGTCGGGCACGGATTCGGGGTCGACCGCCTGCGTGGCGAACGGGTCCGCCTCGATGCCGATGCCCGGCGTGAAACGGCCGCCGACGTCCCTAAAGTCCCCGACGCGGGTCACGCGGCCCGTTACTGGGCTGTGCAGGGCCGTGGACACGAAACCGCCCGGCTCGGCGACGACCTGCCCGCGGCGTACGGGATCGCCCGCCTCGACGATCGCCCTGCCCGGCACGCCGACGTGCTGGCCCAGCGGGATGACGTAGTCCCTGCCGAACGGCACGCGCTGGATCGGCAGGTCTTCGGTCCGTTCCTTGTGGTGCGCCGGATGGACGCCGTGCTCGAAACCCTGCGCCAGACGCCGGAGCGCTTTCATTTCCCGCCCCTCCTGCGCGTCGCGAGCTCGACCAGCCGGTCGCGCAGCCTGCCCGCGATATCGGCCCGCGTCTTCTCGCGCACGCCGGCGAGCTCGGCGGCGGCGGCCGCGTCCCTGGCCTCGAGCGCTTTGCGGTACTCGGCCTCGAGTTCGGCGCGGATCGCCGTTTCGAGCTTCCCCGTGAACGGCGTAACGGCGCCGGCCAGTTCCTGCAGGGTCTGCCAGTCCTCGGCGCAGCGCCTTGCGGCGCGCGCCATCTCGGGCGATTCGAGCGACGACGCATAGCGTCCCTGGCCGCGCGCCCAGTCGATGAAGGTCGGCTCGTCGTCCCGGGATTGCGGATTGCCGTCGAGGCCGATGCGCGTGCCGAAGACGCCTTCCCGGCGCGGGTCGTAGGTAAACAGCGGCAACACGCGCGCCGCAACGGCGAGGCCGGCCTGGCCGATCACGTCGTCCGTGGCGAAGCCGTCCCGCGACGGGCTCGGCGCGTACGCCTGGATCAGGGCCGGCCCGTCGAAGGCCAGTGCGTCCGAGACGCAGGCGCTGAGATGCCGCGCGTCGGCGATCGACGTCTGTGCGACGTAGGCGTCGCGTTGTGCGAGGGCCAGCAAGCCGGCGCCGCCGCCCGCCCGCCCGGCCGTCCCGTCGCGCAACGCGAGCGCGCTCAGCAGCAGCACCTTGACCGGCAGCCCGGAGTTGAGCAGCCGGACGAGCTGCGACAGCCCCCTGCCTTCGAGCATGTCGTCCGCGCCGATCAGGATGAGCGGCGGACAGAGCGCCCGTTCCTCTTCGTCGAGCTCCTGCCAACGCAGATCGGCGAGCGCCTCGCGCTTCCAGTCCAGTCCGTCCGGCCGCTCCACCTCGAGACGCGCGCGCCGCAGCAGCCCGACCAGTCCGACGGTCTCGTCGAGATGGCCCGTCACGAGACCGGCCGCGAGCTGCGCGCCGTCGCCGCTCAGATCGACCAGCGTCGGCGCCTGGAACGGGTTGCCCGGGTAGGCCGCGGCCCATTCCGCCACGCTCGGACCGGATACGGCGAGTCCGTAACGCGCCCGGCCGAGGCCCTGCCTGCCGTCGACAAGCGTGTCATGGGCCGCCGCCAGGCGTTTCGACAGGTCGATGAGCCGCAGCAGCTGGGCCGTCTCGACCGAGCGATCGCCGTCACCCGCCCGGCCGGCAATCGTCGCGAGGTCGACGTGCGGCGTCGAGACGCCCTCGAGTTGCCCGGCCATCGCATCGAGATCGTCCATCGGCAGCGTGCCCGACAGCGTCTCGCGCAGCAGGCCGGCGATCTCTGCGCCGGCCTCGGCGAGATCCTTCGCGAATCGCAGTGCGATCGGCTGCCGGTGCCTCTCGGCCGCGGCCAGGGCGAGCCTGACCGCGAGCTTCTGGCCCGAGCCCGCCTCGGCCGGGTCGCCGCCGGCCATCGCGAACAGGCAATGGCGCGACAGCATCATCGCCGCCGCGGGCCCGACGTCCGGATGATCCGCTGCGCGCTCGATGCTTGCGGCCGTCGTGTCGGGCGTCGCCGACCAGGTCTCCCAGAGCGCCCGCCGTTCCTCGACGACGGCCGTGTCGCGCGGCGCCTCGCGCAGTGCGCCGGGTTCGCAGCCCCGGATGCAGATGCGGCAGGCCTTGCAGGTATCCGGGTTGACGACGATCGACAGCAATTCGGCCGAGCCCTTGCGCCGCGCTTCGGCGTCGTGGAAAAACGCTTTCGTCACGGCAAGCGGCAGATGTCCGAGCGCGGCGACGATGCGCTCGACGCCGTCCCGGATGGCGAGCCTGCGATCCTCGGGCAGCGGCGCCTTCTCCTCGAGCCACGCCGAGGCATCGCCGAGCATCTCGCCGAACGTGGCCCGTTGCGTTTCCGCCTTACTGCCGCTCGAGACGATACGGGACGCGAGTTTCGGCGCGACCTGCCGCACCGCTTCCGCGCCGGTCTCGCGGATGCCTGCGTCGATGAGCGCGGCAGGCCCGGCCGCGACGACGCCGATCGCGCTGTCCGGGCAGTGCGTCCAGCAATGGCCGCAGCCCGTGCACAACGCCGGGTCGAACGCCGGCATGCTGCGTCTCGTGCTTTCGAGGTCGCGCAGCGTGGCGCTCAGCGGCGGCAGGCTGCCGCTCGCGAGATACGGGTCGGCCGCCAGGCGGTCCGTCTCGCCGTCGCGGTACAACACGCCGGTCTGGTCCCAGAAACGCGGCAGGCTCGCGACGTGATCGTCGTTGCGGCCCAGCGCGCGCACGACCGGCGGCGTCGCGCGCCGAATCGGTGCTTTCTTCGCAGCAGGCAGCGCCGGGGCCTCGACGACCCGCTGCATACCCGCATCGAACGCCGCCAGCCTGCGGTCGCGCTGCGCCTCGTCGACCGACTCGAGCAGGCCGCGGCGGGCGCGGCCGACCGCGCGGGCCGTGACGTCGAGCATCCCGCCGGCGACCAGCGCGCCGAACAGCCCGCCGAGCAAGCCCTCGATCCCGCCGTCACCGGCGTCCGGTACGCGGAACGCCCGGTCACCGGCGTGCAGCGTGACGCCGCGGGCCGCGACGTCGAAGGTGACGTCGGCGGCCGGATCGTCGCCCGGATCGAGCAGCGCATCGCCGCCGTGCACCAGCCAGTCGACCCACGTCCCCGCCGCGTCGGCTGCCGCGGCGCAACGGCTGCGGATGCGACCGTCGTCGAGACGCTGCATCAGTGCGGCGGCCGCGCCGACGATGCCGGCGTCGCCGCGCCGGCGAAGGATACGGATGCACAGGGAGCGGCTTTGCGGCGGGACCCTGTCGCCGGCCGCGGCGCGAAGGCCGAGGTTCCCGGCATCCGGGTAGCCGCGTCGCAGGGCATCGAACAGCACCTCCCGCTTCGGCCGGTCGTCGGCCGCGTCGTCGAACGCGACGCCGAGATAGCGCGGTCCCGGCGGGCCGTCGGCCATGGCGAATGCGACGATCTCTTCGGGCCGCAACGGCAGGCCGCCGATGCCGTAGATGCCGGTCCGCCACACCGGAGCCGCGGCCGGCAGGCAGGCGCGGAGCTCCCGCGTCAGCGGCGGATTGCCCGAGAGCGGCGCGTCCGTGCGCTCGAGAACGACGATGCGCGCCGCGCTTTCGAGCGCCGTCGCGATCGCATCGCAGGGAAACGGCCGCAGTGCATGGACGCCGAGCACGCCCGCTCGCGTTCCGTGCCGCTCGCGGAGCGCGTCCGCGGCGAGTTGCGCCGTCTCCAGGGCCGCGCCCTGCGCCACGATCACGGTTTCCGCCCCGTCCATTCGATACGAGGACGCGCCCGCGTGCGTGCGCCCGGTCATCTCACCGAATTCGGCGCATGCCCGGGCCAGCGAGGCGCTCACGTAGTCGTCGAAAAACGGCCTGCGCGCCGCGGCGCCGAGCGCGAACGAGCGCGAGTCGAACACGGCGCCCTTGAGCATCGGCTCGTCGAGATCGTGCCAGACCGGGAGGCGCCGCCGGCTCGCACCGAAGAGCAGCCGCTGGGCCGCGGTCGGCGCATCGACGTCGTCGCCGGCCGCGCCGAGGAAGCGGCTCACCTGGTGCGGCGACGGCAGGCGGACGTCCTGGGCCGCCCGGGCGGTCTGCTCGCCGTCCATGACGACGAGGCCCGGCACCAGCGCGTCCTCGGCGACGCGGCGCGCGACGAACGTGAAGTCGACGGCCTGCTGGACGTTCGCGGCGAACAGCAGGAAGAAACCGGCATCGGCGCAGAGGTGTATCGTGTCGTGACCGCTTCCCGTCGCGCCCCCGTGGGCGGTCGCGGCCTGCGACGTGAGGTGCAGGACGAGCGGCGCCTGCTTGCCGGCCGCCGACACCAGCAGGTCCTGCGCGGCCAGGGCCTCCGTACCCGACAGGAACGCCGTCGCGCGCCGTCCCGCGAGCGCGATCCCCGTGGCCGCGGCGACGACGCCGCGGGGTCCTTCCGCGCCGCCTGCGACGCGGCTGGCGAGAGCGTCCTCCGCCAGCGCGACGGCGGTATCGCCGTCGAGAACCGTGTCGAGCCCTTCATCGCGGGCCGTCTGCCCTGCCGGGAGGCCGAAAGCCCGGCGGTACCAGTGCACGGCGACGTCGCGCAGACCGGCCATCAGGCGGTCCCCGCCGGCCTGGCTTGCCGGTCCGCGAACTGCTCGCGCTCGAGCCAGACGATCGCGTTCGTCGGGCAGCGGAACGTCGCCTCGGGCGCGGCCGGGCCGCCGGCGGCGTAGTCGACGACGGGCAGGTTGCCCTCCATGCGGATCAGTCCGGGCGCCGCATCGGCGGCACAGCGGCCGCAGGCATCGCAGGCCGTTGCGCACAGCTGCCTCGCGGCCTCGCCGGCCAGCGGGACGTTGCACTGCACGTAGAGGTTCCGGCTCAGCGGCACGAGCTCGAACAGGTCCCTCGGACAGGCCGCGACGCAGTCCGGGCATGCGCGGCATTTTTCGGTGTCCACCTGCGGCAGCCCGTTCGCGTTCATGTGGATCGCATCGAAGGTGCAGGCGCGCTCGCAGTCGCCGAGGCCGAGGCAGCCCCAGGCGCAGCCCTTGCCGCCGCCCGAGACGACGGCGGCCGCGCGGCAGCCTTCGAAACCGCGGTACTCCGCGATCTGGTGCGCCTGCCGGCGACCGCCGGCGCAGCGCAGCCGCGACACGAGCTTCTCGACCCGCCCGGCGTCGACCTGCAGGAACTCGGCGATGTTCTCGAGGGCCTCGTCGGTGCTGACCGTGCATTGCCCGGCATCGACTTCGCCCGCGACCAGCTTCTCGGCGAACGGCAGGCAGCCCGGCTGGCCGCAGGCGCCGCAGTTGGTGCCGGGCAGCATCTCGTTGGTCGCCTCGATGCGCGGGTCTTCGTCGACCTTCAGGAAACGCTGGGCGATCGCAAGCACTGTTCCGAAAAACAGTCCGATCCCGGTCCTGATGGCCGGTGC
>JAKSCZ010000400.1 GCA_022360335.1 Pseudomonadota bacterium | reverse complement strand
GTCGGGTTCGACGCCCGAGGCGGCCGCTTTCGTCGACGAGGTGTATGCGTCGATCGTCGCGGCCGGCACCCACAGCGTATCGAGCATCAAGGTGGCGGAGGCCGCGAAGGTCATCGAAAACACGCAGCGGGACGTCAACATCGCCCTGGTCAACGAGCTCGCGATGATCTTCGAGCGCGTCGGCATCGACACGGAGGAAGTCCTCGAGGCGGCCGGCACCAAGTGGAACTTCCTGCCGTTCCGCCCCGGGCTCGTCGGCGGCCACTGCATCGGCGTCGATCCCTATTACCTGACGTTCAAGGCGGAGCAGCTGGGCTACCACCCGCAGATGATCCTCGCCGGGCGGCGCATCAACGACACGATGTCGATATACGTCGCATCGCGCATCGTCAAGTGCATGCTGAACAAGGCGATCGAGCCCGGCAGCGCGAGAGCGCTCGTCCTCGGACTGGCGTTCAAGGAGAATTGCCCGGATCTCAGAAACACCAAGGTCATCGACGTCGTCGGCGAACTCAGGTCTTACGGAATCGATGTCGACGTGCACGACCCCCTGGTCGACAGGACCGAGGCGAAGGCCGAATACGGACTGGATCTTGTCGCCGAGCCGGCCGAAGGAGCGTATGATGTGATCGTCATCGCCGTGACTCACGACACGTTTCGCGACCTGGGCGAGCGGGGTGTCAGGGCCTTCGGCAAGGACAACTCGATCGTCTACGACATCAAGTACCTGTTACCGGCCGATGCGGCGGACGACAGGCTGTAGGAGGGGCTTTCGGGCCCGATCGGGTTCGCGGCCGAAGTTCGCGGCTAAAGCCGCTCCTACGACAGGGACTGGCGGCTGAAGCCGCTCCTGCGACAGACGGGGACAGTTGATTTGAAAATCTTGGTTACAGGCGCCGCCGGGTTCATCGGCTTTCATACGGCGAAGCTGTTGCTCGAACGCGGCGACACCGTCGTGGGCCTGGACAATTTCAACGACTACTACGACGTCGGCCTCAAAGAGGCGCGTGCGACGATTCTCGACGATTACGACGCGTTCTCGATGCGGCGCATCGATCTCGCCGATCGCGACGCGATGGAAGCGCTGTTCGCCGGGGAGAACTTCGACAAGGTCATCCATCTGGCGGCCCAGGCCGGCGTGCGCTATTCGCTGGAGAACCCGCATTCCTACATCGACAGCAACGTCGTCGGTACGCTGCACGTTCTCGAGGGCTGCCGGCACCATGGCGTCGAGCACTGCACGTACGCCTCGTCGAGCAGCGTCTACGGCGCGAACACGGCGATGCCGTTCTCGATCCACCAGAACGTCGACCATCCGCTCGCACTCTACGGTGCGACGAAAAAAGCCAACGAGTTGATGGCGCATACGTATTCGAATCTCTACGACCTGCCGACGACGGGCCTCAGGTTCTTCACCGTGTACGGCCCGTACGGTCGTCCGGACATGGCGCTGTTCAGGTTCACGCGCAATATCCTCGAGGGAAAACCCATCGACGTCTTCAACTACGGCAACCACAAGCGCGACTTCACGTACATCGACGACATCGTCGAGGGCGTGATCCGGACGAGCGACAACACGGCGACGCCGAACGAAGACTGGGACCCGGCAAATCCCGACCCCGGTACGAGCAGGGCGCCGTACCGGCTGTACAACATCGGCAACCAGCAGCCAGTCGAGCTGATGGACTACATCGGCGCCATCGAAAAGTGCCTGGGCAGGGAGGCCGAGAAAAACCTGCTGCCGATGCAGCCGGGCGACGTACCGGACACCTGGGCGGATACCGAGGATCTCGCCGCCGACGTAGGCTACCGGCCGAATACGCCGATCGAGGAAGGTGTCCGGCACTTCGTCGACTGGTACCTCGGGTTTTACGAGAACGAGCCGAAGCACAGGCCCTGACCGTGGCCGATAGTTACCCGGAGCGACGACTGTCCGCCCGCTACCCGACGGATCTGCCGGCGTGGCGGAAACTCAACGAGCACTACCGCGACAAGATGTGGCAGAAACACCTGCGCGATCTGCACGCGCGGGACAGGAAGCGAGCGGTGCGCTTCAGCGCCAGGGCCGGCGACCTGGCGCTCGACTACTCGAAGACCCACGTCGATGCGACGACCAAACGACTGCTCGTCCGGCTCGCGAAACAGGCGGGCGTCGCGGCCGCGATCGAGGCGATGTTCGCCGGCGAAAAGATCAACAAGACCGAAGACCGGCCGGTGCTGCACGTCGCGCTGCGTTCCAAGATCTCCGACATGGTCGCGCTCGAGACGCCGGGCGTGCGGGAAGTCTGGGAAGTGCTGGCCAGGATGGACGCCTTCGTCGAGGGCGTGCAGAGCGGGCGTATCCGCGGCAGTTCGCGCAGGAGATTCACCGACGTCGTCAACATCGGCATCGGCGGGTCGGACCTGGGGCCCGTCATGGCAAGCCGGGCGCTGAAGCCGTACTGGCACCCGAAGCTGAGATTCCACGCGGTCTCGAATGTCGACGGCACGCAGCTCGAGGACCTCGAGGCGGAGCTCGACCCCGAACGTACGTTGTTCGTCGTCTGCTCGAAGACCTTCACGACCCAGGAGACGATGTTCAATGCGCACGCGGCGCGCGACTGGATCGTCGGCGAGCTCGACCCCGTGGCCGTGCAATACCATTTCGTCGCCGCTTCGACGAATCACGAGGCGATGGACGAGTTCGGCATACGCAGCGACTATCGCTTCGGTTTCTGGGACTGGGTCGGCGGACGCTACTCGATGTGGTCGGCCGTGGGCCTGTCGCTGGCGCTCGTCATCGGCATGGACAACTTCAGAGACTTTCTCGCGGGCGGGCGCCGCATGGACTTGCATTTCCGGCAGGCGCCTTTCGAGGAGAACGTGCCGGTTCTGCTGGCCCTGCTGGCTGTCTGGTACAACAACTTCTACGGCGCGGAGAGCCACGCGATCCTGCCGTACACGAATCGGCTGGACCGCCTCCCGGCCTACCTGCAGCAAATGCAGATGGAGTCGAACGGCAAGAGCGTGCGCACGGACGGCAGGCCGGTGCGCTGCAAGACCGGCATGATCATCTGGGGCGAGGCCGGCAACAATGCGCAGCATTCGTTCATGCAGCTTCTGCATCAGGGCACGCGCTTCGTGCCGGTCGACTTCATCCTGACCGGCGAGTCGAAGCTCGCGACGGCGAACTGCCGCGCGCAGGCGCTGGCGCTGATGCAGGGGACGATCCCTGCAGGAGGGCCTTCAGACCCGCAGGGAATCGCGGCCGTAGGAGGGCCTTCAGGCCCGAATGGATGCGCGGCTGAACCCGCTCCTACAGGAAGCCCGAAAGGCCGGACCAAAATCGCGGCTGAAGCCGCTCCTACGGAGCCTTACCGCATCCACGCAGGCGACCGCCCGAGCAATACGATCCACTTCGAAAAGCTGAGCCCCGAGACGCTCGGCCAACTGATCGCCCTCTATGAGCACAAGGTGTTCGTCGAGGGTGTCGTCTGGGGCATCGACTCGTTCGACCAGTGGGGC
>JAKSCZ010000283.1 GCA_022360335.1 Pseudomonadota bacterium | reverse complement strand
CCGCCCGGCGGTTGGTACCCGGAAGGTCGGATATCGGTCGATGCCGCACTGCGTCACTACACCGTAGATGCCGCCTGGGGAACCCACGATGACCAAGAGCGCGGTTCGCTCAAAGTTGGCAAGTTTGCTGATTTTGTGGTGCTTTCGGAGAACATCCTAGAGATCGACCCAACCATGATCTCTGAGACCCGGGTTCTGAAAACGGTCATGGACGGTCGCGTGACCTTTGATGCATCAGCAACGAGCTCAGATGGGGAATAGTCAACTTTTTGGAGTCCGTCCAATGCGCATCGCGATGCTTCTTGTCGGATTAACGGTGTGGATAGGCGCATCAGCAGAAACAGTAATTCACGCGGGCGATCTGTTTGACTCAAAGAACAGGACGATTCTCGAAGCAAGAACGATTGTCGTCGAGGGCGACTGTCCATCCAGCATGCTAAAGCGATAGTTTCCGTCCTCATGCACTGAGTAGTGACATGACTCGCACAAGATAACGCAGTTGTCGAGCGCAGCTGTCCCACCGGACTTTATGTGCTTTATGTGGTGGGCATGGGCAGCCTCACCGCACTTGTGGTCAATCCGACCAGCCTGGCCGAGAGCGGATATATGTGCGTACCGCAGCTACCACAACGAAACTCCTGCCGGCTAAGTGCAAATCGCTGGACAGATTTTGGGAACTCATTTGATCGCGTCATTCGATGATCACCTTACGAATTTCGTGCTGGTCTGGCACTAACTGCACGATTGAGTGCAGATTACTAAATATAGGTACATACTCCGTACCCTTCAATCATCAAAAACCCACCAAAATAGAATATTCCCTGCAAAACAACCTCCCCTCACAACACTCAACACAGCAAAACCAAAAACCACCAAAAAATTCCTTGCCAACCTCCGCAAACCGATGGAGTATGTACCTGTCATTTGAGGTGGTGGTATGCCGAGTGCATCAAAACTGATTCGTTTGGAAGAAGCCGAGGAGCTCATTGAGGCGCATCGGGATCTGATTCTCGAGCGCCTGCACGGGTTTGAGATTCGAGCGCAACGTTTCGGGAAGACCGTGTCGCAATCCTCGTTGCCCGAGCGCGGCTTGCTCCCGATCGAGCCCGCGGTGGTGTTCGCGCCAAGAAAGCCCGTAAGCAACGACACCCTGGCGCACGATTATCGAACCTTAAACGCCGTCGCCTCGCGACGCGATGCGGCCGAGGCGTTTACCGACTTTAGCTACGGTCATGGCGATGCCCGGAACCAGTCGCGCAAGTGCTTCGGGGTGCTGGGCGGCCCTCAGCAGCCGACACCATTCCGCTGGACCAAGTCGGCCGACGAGATCATCGAATCCGTCAACTCAGTTCTTAAACGAATTAACCGGACAGGACACTAGGGAGGAAGCGCTTGCGTGGTTCAGACCGGGCCGTCTAACCAATCTGCTGTTGACAGATCTGGGTCTGATGGAACCGGAGTTTGTTGACTAGGCTACGTGCTCCGCGTCTTTTGAGCTTAAAGGGCGCGGAGCAATCCTATTTCACGAATAGTCTGGTAGGTTTTCGATGAATTAACATAAACTATGTTATGCGAAAGACCTTAACTTTTGCGGAATAGTTGGGCTGCTATTGCTGCACTTCGGTATTTCCACTTATTTGGTGCGAAGCCGCATTTAGCACAAGAAATCTTCCACGAATAACCTCCGGCTACGTCGATATACGCCTGGCAGCTCATCCCGCCCCTGCACAGGAATAGTCGCGCCGAACGTCTCTGCAGTGATACCGCTCACCGGGCAAGGACGCCGGGCACCGTCCTGACGCCGCGTCAGATCAGCCCGGACGCGAGCCCGAGACCGATGCAGATCATGCAGATCGCGACGATCAGATGGACGGTCTCCAAAGTGACCTTCTTGAGAAGGCGTTTGCCGACGAATGCGCCGACGAACGCGGCGATCGTCGCGGCAATCACGAGCCCGGCGATCTCGGGCGGGAGTTTCTCGAGATTGTCCGTGACGTAGGACAGCCCGTACACACTCAGACGCACCGTATCGACGATGACCGCCGACACGACACCGGTCGCGACGAACGCTTCCTTTTCGAGCCCGGCCTTGATCAGGAATGCCGACCGGAATGCGCCCTGGTTTCCCGAGAGCCCGCCGAAAAAACCCGAGAACAGACCGCCAATCGGCAGGTACTTCTTCGGAATCGCGATGCGCTTGAGCAGTGGCGTCAGTTCGAGCATGGCGAAGAGCGCAATGACGACGCCAATGACGAGCTTGACGGGCAGCACCTCGAACTCGCCGCCGAACAGCGTGTAGGCGGCGACCGGCTCCATCCCGGAAACGAACACCAGGGCGCCGGCGCCGAAGAATGCCGCGAATGCGGCCGGCAGACTGAAGCGGGCGACGACGGGCCGGTTCGCGTGCGCGCCGACCAGCCAGAGCTTGAAAACGTTGTTCGCGAGGTGGACGACCGCGGTCGCGGCGATGGCGACCGGCACGGGGAAGAACAATGCGAAAACGGGCATCAGCAAGGTCCCGAGCCCGAAGCCGGAGAACAACGTCAGCCCGGAAACGAACATCGCGACGACGACGATCAGCGCATAGTCCATCATGAGCCCCTCAATGGCGGCATTCTTGTCATCACGACAAAGGAATGGATAGGATGTTAGCATCCCGACCCGTTCCTACGTGCCGAAAGTCGTGCCTGCAGGAATAGTCGTAGTGCTCCCGCCCCACTTCGCACTACAATGGAGGGTCACGGAGTAGCTATCGATGGCGCATCGAAACCTCGCCGCCGAGATCGGCGAACAGCCCGACGGCCCGGAAATCGGGGCGTTGTTCGACTTCGACGGCACGATCATCGCCGGCTATTCCGCCGTGACCTTCTTTCGGGAGCAGCTCAGGCTCGGCCAACTGTCGCCGCGGGACTTCGTCGAGCTCCTGAGCGTCATGGCCAGCTTCGGCATCGGCATCCTGGGCTTCCCGGCCCTCATGCTTGCGGCATCGCAGTTCCTGAAGGGCGTCCGCGAGGACAGCTACGCGGCGTTCGGCGAGGAAGTGTTCCGCTCCCACCTGGCGCGGCGGATCTACCCCGAGACGCGCGCGCTCGTCAGGGCGCACCAGAAGAAAGGCCATACCGTGGCGATCATCTCGTCGGCGACGATCTACCAGGTCGCGCCCGCCGCCGCAGACCTCGACATCGAGCACGTGCTGTGCACGAAACTGACGGTCGAAGACGGCGAATTCACCGGCGCGGTCGGCCGCCCGATCTGCTTCGGCCGCGGCAAGGTGCTGGCGGCCGAGTCGCTCGCCGGGGAAACCGGGATCGACCTCGACCGCAGCTTCTTCTATTCGGACAGCACCGACGACCTGGCGCTGCTCGAACGGGTCGGTTACGCACGCCCCCTCAACCCGAGCAATCGCCTGCTGTCGATTGCGGAAGAACGCGGCTGGCCGGTGCGGCGCTTCGCGAGCCGCGGCCGCCCCACGCCGACCGACTGGCTGCGCACGGCGATGGTCCCGGCGAGCCTCGTCGGTTCGTTCTTCGGCGGCCTGCCGATCTGGGCGCTGACCGGCTCGAAACGCGACGCGATCAACTTCTCGATGTCCGTATTCGCGGACCTCGCGAGCGCATTGATCGGGCTCAACCTCCGGATCACGGGGGAGCACCACCTGTGGTCGCACCGGCCCGCGGTCTTCATCTTCAATCACCAGAGCAACGTCGACATGGTCATCGTCGCGCGCCTGTTGCGGCGCGACATCAGCGGCGTCGGCAAGAAGGAGATCGGCGATATTCCGCTGATCGGCCGCATCCTCGAGTTCTCGGGCGTCGTGCTCATCGATCGCAAGGACCACGACCGGGCCGTCGAAACCGTCAGCGCCCTCGTCGATACGATGCGTATCGAAGGCAAGTCCGTCTGCATGTCCCCCGAGGGGACGCGTTCGATCACGCCGAAACTCGCGCCGTTCAAGAAAGGGGCGTTCCACCTCGCAGCGCAGGCCGGCGTGCCGATCGTACCGATCGTGATTCAGAACTCGGGGGACGTGATGCCCAAGGGCGACTCGATCTATCGACCGGCCACCGTCGAGGTCCGGGTCCTGCCGCCCGTCGACACGAGCGGCTGGTCCGCCGATACGATCGACGGCCACGTCGAGACCGTCCGCAACATGTACCTGAAAGCACTGGACCAGGATCGGCCCCCGTCCCACGCCAGGCTCCAGGCCGTGAAAAAATAATGGACCAGCTCAGCCCGCAAGACGCACAGTTCCTCTACATGGAGTCGGAGGACAATCACATCCAGATCACGGCCATCGGGATCTTCGATCCGTCGACCGTGCCGGACGGCAGGACCGTGCGTTTCAAGGAAATCCTCGCGCACATCGAGCGCAGGCTGCACATGAGTCCCCTGTTCCGCCGCCGCCTCGATCGCGTGCCGCTCGAACTCGACTTCCCGTACTGGGTCGACGACGAGCATTTCGATCTCGAGTACCACGTCCAGCATTGCCGGCTCCCCGAACCGGGCGACTGGCGGCAACTCTGCATCCAGCTCTCGCGTTTCCACGCACGGCCGCTCGACAAGGCGCGTCCGCTCTGGGAGATGCTCGTCATCGAAGGCCTCGACCACGTCAGGGGCCTCCCCGAAGGATGCTACGCGATCGCGACCAAGCTGCACCACGCGGCGGTCGACGGCGTGTCGATCATGAACTTCTACCGCGCTTTGATGGATGTCGACAACCGGGGAACGCCCGCCGTACCGCTCGATTCCGTGGAGGCGAAACACAGCCCGCGCCCCGGCGTCCTGGAGCTGGCCAACCGGGCCGTCTGGAACACCGTGCGTTCGCCGATCGGCATGGCCGACGCCATGATGCGCTCCGCCCCCGCGCTGTATCGCTGGGCACAGCAGGCGCTGACGTCGCAGCGTGAGGCGGGCGCCGAAATCCCGGATACGCGCTTCAACTGCAACGCGTCGCCGCACAAGATGTTCGACGCGACCGGCTTCAAGCTGGGCACGCTGAAATCGATTCGCAAGGCCGTCCCGGGCAGCACCGTCAACGACGTCGTCCTGTGTATCTGCGGCGGTGCGCTGCGCCACTACCTGGAACACCACAAGGAACTGCCGCCCGAATCGCTCGTCGCCTGGGTACCGATCAACAAGCGGCCGGGGCTGGCCGCGCAAGACGAAGATCCGGGCAATCGCATTACGTCGATGACGTCGGCCATCCACACCGACGTCGACGATCCGGTCGAACGCCTGCGCCTGATACACCGTGCGACGAACAGGAGCAAGACGGCCCGGGCCGGCATCTCCGCACGCCTGATGACCGATCTCAGCCAGCACGTGCCCGCAGCGACGCTCGTCACGGCGGGACGCCTCGTGCTGCGCGCCGGCGTGGCGGCAAGCGTGTGCAACGTGATGATCTCGAACGTACCGGGCCCGCAGGTGCCGCTCTACATGAACGGTGCGAAGCAGGTCGCAACCTACGGGATCGCGCCGCTCGCCGACGGCATGGGACTGTTCATCGCGACGCCGAGCTACAACGGCAACATCACCTTCAACGTCACGTCGACGCGCGAGACGCTCCCGGACATCGACTTCTTCGTCAAATGCATCCGGAAGTCGCACAACCAACTCAGGACTGCCGCAAAACTGTCACCAAACCATAAGCGAAGTGTAAAAAAAGCCCTCTAACGTGCTCGCCAACAGCTGGCGAATCCACGGAGAAGGATGCACTAGTGACGCAAAACTACCGTTCCTTATGGTTGTCAGACGTTCACCTCGGGACCCGGGCATCACGCGCCGCCGAACTCCTCAATTTCCTCGCCGAAGTCAAAGCCGACCGGATCTACCTCGTCGGCGATATCGTCGATCTCGCGCGCATGAAATCGAAACCGCGCTTCTGCGACCTGCACATGCGTGTCGTATCCGAGCTCGTGCGGCTGGCCGGATCCGGCACCGAAATCCTGTACATCCCCGGGAACCATGACTGTGAGTTCCGCAGCCTCGTCGGGAATGACATCCTCGGCGTCCCGATCCTCATGGAAGCGGTTCATGAAACGGCGAGCGGCGAGCGGCTGCTCGTCACCCACGGAGACCTGCTCGACGGGCGCATCCGCCAGGGCACCAATCTCGAAAGATTCGGTGCCGCCGCCTACTTCCTGCTCAGCGAAACCGAAGTCCTGGTCAACAAGTGGCGCAAGAGCTTCGGGCAGGATTACGTCTCGATCAGCATGAGCATAATCCACAGGCTCAAAGGCGCGCGGGAGTATATCCGGCGATTCGAACGCTTTGCCGCCGAGCTCGCCCGGGAACGCGGACTCGACGGCATCGTTTGCGGTCACATCCACAGGCCCAACCTGCGCCGCCTCGACGGCATCCTGTACGCCAACGACGGCGACTGGGTCGACCACCAGACGGCGCTCGGCGAGACGCGGGACGGCGAGCTGCAATTGCTCACGTGGCAAAACGACGAAGTCAGCGTCGGTACCCGCTACGAACTCGAACCGCTCGCCGCGTAATACCAGCTTCATCTTCCGGTAACGGGGATTTCACATTCAGCGCCGAAGATCGCCGACCATGCGCATTGCCATAGCAACCGACGCGTGGGCGCCCCAGGTCAACGGCGTCGTAACCACCCTGACCCAGACGCGCGATCACCTGAGCAGGGACGGTCACGAGGTTCTGATGGTCACGAACGAAGGCCGCCGGACGTTCGCCTGCCCGACCTATCCCGAGATCCGGCTGACGCTGTTCGCCGGACGCCGGATCGCACGCGAGCTCGATGCATTCGAGCCGGACTGCGTGCACGTTGCCACCGAGGGCACGATCGGCCTGTCCGTACGCCGTTACTGCATCGAGCGGGGCATTCCGTTCACGACGGCCTACCACACGCAGCTCCCGGAATACGTCAGGGCCCGCTTCCCGATCCCCGTGCGCTGGACCGTCGCGCTGATGCGCTGGTTCCACAAACCCGCCGTGCGCACGATGGTGCCGACGATGAGCATGCGGCGGACCCTGCTCGAGCGCGGCTTCGGCGACGTGGTCATCTGGTCGCGCGGCGTGCTCACGGACGTTTTCACCCCCGAGGAACCGGTCGAGTACGAATTCGACGGGCCCGTCTGGGTCTACTTCGGCCGCGTCGCCGTCGAGAAGAACATCGAGGCGTTCCTGGACCTCAGCGTGCCCGGCGCGAAGATAGTGATCGGTGACGGGCCCGACCGCGAGCGCCTCCAGGCGAACTATCCGGATTGCCATTTCCTCGGCTACAAGTTCGGCCGCGACCTCGCGCGTCACGTCGCGGGCGCCGACGTCTTCGTCTTCCCGAGCAGAACCGATACCTTCGGTATCGTCATGCTCGAGGCCATGGCCTGCGGGGTCCCCGTCGCGGCCTACCCGGTGACCGGGCCGGTCGACGTCGTGAAACCCGGCGTTACCGGTTGTCTGCACGACGATCTCACGGTCGCCTGCTCGCGCGCCCTCGAACTCAACCGCCGGGACTGCCGCCAGTACGCCGAATCGCGCAGCTGGGGGCGCTCCACACGGCAGTTCGTCGGCAACCTGGCGCCGCGCGATCCGTTTCCGGCCGGCGCGACAGTCGCTTGACTACCGGCACCCGGGCGCTCGCCGACCGGACTTTCGCCGAGCGGCTGAACTTCCTCGTGACGAATCGCCTGCCGAGGCGCTGGCTGACGCTGTTCGTCGGCCGGTTCTCGCGTATCGAGAACCCCGTCGTACGATCGCTGTCGATCGGCGTGTGGCGCCTGTTCGTGGACGACCTGCGCCTGTACGAGGCGAAGAAGCGGCGCTTCGGGAGCCTGCACGACTGCTTCGTTCGCGAGCTCAGGGACGGCGCGCGGCCGATCGACCCCGATCCGGACGCCCTGACGAGCCCCTGCGATGCGGTCGTCGGCGAGCACGGCACGGTAAAAGGCGGCCAGGTCCTGCAGGCGAAGGGCTTTCCCTACACGCTCGGCGAATTACTCGGTGACGAGCGCCGGGCGCAGCGTTGCGAGGGCATGCGCTACGTGACGCTGCGGCTCAAATCGAGCATGTACCATCGTTTCCATTCGCCCTGCGACGCTCGCATGGCCGACGTGCGCTACATCTCGGGCGACACCTGGAACGTCAACCCGGTCGCGTTGAAGACGATCGAGCGGCTGTTCTGCCGAAACGAACGCGCCGTCATCCGGCTGCGCACGGCCGCGGCCGGAGAACCCCTGACGATCGTCGCGGTCGCCGCGATACTCGTCGCATCGATGCGAATACACGGTATCGACGGCGTCCTGAACCTCGAGTACGCGGGACCGACGCGAATCCGCTGCGAACGCAGGCTCGCGAAGGGCGAGGAGATCGGCTACTTCGAACAGGGCTCGACACTCGTCCTGTTCGTGCCGCCCGCTTACCTGCTCGCACCCGGCCTCGCCGGCGGCGACACGATCCGGATGGGACGCAAACTGTTCGTCCGTGCGCCGTAACCTGTCCGACAAACGCGAGTAACAATTCAGCCATGAACGGAAACTATCCTGTGGCAATGCCCAACCCGGGAGATGTACATGAACGCCATTGAAACGAGCCACGAGCACCTGAGCTTTCGCGAAGAACTGCGGAAACAGCGATTCGACGACCATCGCTACTATCACCACAGCCGCATCAACCAGTCGCTGCACCTCGCGAGCGCAACCTGCTTTCTGACCTGTTACGCGATGCTGTTCGTCAATCCCGGACTCGCCGTCATCTTCGGCTGGATCGTCGCCCAGTGGCTGCGCCAGATCGGCCACTTCTTCTTCGAACCGAAAACCTACGACGAGGTCAACCGGGCGACGCACGCGCACAAGGAGGCCATCAAGGTCGGCTACAACCTGCAGCGCAAACGCATCCTGCAGTCCCTGTGGGCCGTCATCCCCGCCGTGCTGTGGTTCAACCCGGGCTTCTTCGGACTCGTCGATGCGCACACCGACATCGACGGCTACCTCGAGAACCTCGCGATGCTCTGGATAGGGCTCGCGGTCGGCGCACTGTTGTTCCGCACGGTCCAGCTGTTCTTCATCGCGAACGTGCAGACGGGCCTCGTCTGGGCGACGAAGATCCTCACCGACCCGTTCAACGACTTCAGGACCTACCTCAAGTCGCCCGTCTACCTGCTGCGCGGCGAACTCATCGATCCGATGCACCGTGTGCAGCACGAGCTCGAGGAGGACGAGCCGCAGCCCGCTCACTAGCAGCGGTCTCGGTAGCACTCGTGAGACCGCGCCGAGACGTCGAGCGGCGGGCCAGCCGTGCGAGCATCTCGCGCAGCACCTGCCGCCGTATGTCCCTGTCGGTCAGGCTGCCGGCTTCGGACCACCAGCCGTCTTCCCGCATCCTGGCCGCGCCGCGCTCTATGCGCTGCGCAACCTCGGCAAAGTCGTCGTCGGTGTAGTCGTGGCTGAAGATGAACCGGCCGGTGCCCACCCAGCTCAGCGCCAGTCCTTCGGCCCGCAGGTAGTATTGCAGCAGCCAGTTGAACCGCCCGGGCTGCGTGTAGGTCAGCAACCAGACCGACGACATGTTGCGTACGCGGACGGGCAGGCCTGCCGCTTCGAGGCCGGCGTTCAGGCGTTCGGCCCGCTCGTTCCACACCCGGTCCTGGTCGCGCGCCGCGCTTGCCCACGACGCGTTGTTCACGTGGCGCAGGAACTCGTTCATGCTGGCCATCACGTAAGGATGTGAGTTGAAGGTCCCGCGCGCGAAGCACAGATCGGTCGGCTTGTCGTCGCGGTAGCGCTTCATCAGGCCGGCCTTTCCGGCCAGAACGCCGACCGGCAATCCTCCGCCGATCGTCTTGCCGTACGTCGCCAGGTCGGCCTGCACGCCGAAATACTCCTGCGCGCCGCCGAGACCGAGCCGGAATCCCATGAAGACCTCGTCGAAGATCAGCACGATGTCGTTTTCCGTGCAGACCCGGCGCAGCTCCCGCAGCCACGCCGTGTAGGCGCCGCGATCGAAGGCGGCGGCGCGGCTGCTGTCGATCAGCATGGCGTCGCTCGCGGCGCCCGAGTTCGGGTGCAGCGCCTGCAGCGGATTGACGAGCACGCAGGCGACGTCCCTGCGCGTGCGCAATACACGCAACGTATCCTCGCTCATGTCCCTGAGCATGTAGATGTCGTCGACCGCGCGCCGGTGACCGACGCCTGCCTGCACGCCGTCCCACCAGCCGTGATACGCGCCGCAGAACAGCACGAGCTGGCTGCGGCGCTTGTGGTAGCGCGCGAGCCGCACGGCCTGCATGACGGCCTCGGTGCCCGACATGTGGAAGGACACTTCGTCGAGACCCGAGATCGAGCGGATCGCCCCGACGTTCTCGCGAATCAGCGGATGGTACGGGCCGAGTACCGGGCCGAGTTCGCGGACCCGGGCGGCGCCCCGTTCGATCGCGCCCTTGTAGAAGTCGTATCCGAGCAGGTTGACGCCGTAGGAACCGCCGACGTCGTACGACCAGTTGCCGTCTAGATCGCGTAGCTGCACGCCCGAGCTGGCCTCGGCGACGGCTCCCACGGGCAGGTGCTCGCGAACGAGGCTCCGAAACTGGAACGGCACCCGGTTCGCATTGGTGAACTGCATGTCCGACACCTGCGGCTCGAGTTCGCGGCTCGCCTCGCGCGTTCGGCCGTTCTTCGCCTGCAGCCGCCTGCTCAGGCGCCGGAAGCCTTCGCGGCGCCGCCGGACCGCCTCCTCCGCAGCGCCGTCACAGGCGAAGGCCGCGGCATCGTCGTATTCGTAGAACGGCACGAGGCCTGCGAGCCGGCGGGCCATGCGCGCGTGCCCGCGGAGCGACGGGTGCTTGGCGCGGGAAAGCCGCAGCCGTACCTGGAGCTTGCGCAACAGCCAGACGACGCCGGCGAAGGCGACCGCCCCGATCGCGTACTCGGCCGGCATCGTTCAGGCGGTGACGCGCTGGCCGATCCTCGCTTGCAGCTTGCGGGCGAACGGCAACGGCGTGCAGCGAGGCAGTGTGCGGTGCACCTTGCGCAGGGTCAGAAACAGCCAGCGGTGCTCCCAGATGTTGGCGGCCGCGGCGATATCCCAGACGGGGGGCAGCACGTACACGACCTCTTTCGCGACGCGCCTGAGTTCGCGATCGAAGCGACGCGGGTATTCGACGTGCTCGATCGTATGGGAACAGAGCACGGTATCGAACTGCCGGTCCGCGAACGGCAGGCGGTAAACGTTGTCGACCTGCACGAAATTCGGCAGGTCGCTATGCTGCACGATATCGACGTTGACGCCGCCGCCGTCCGTCGTCCCGCAGCAAACGTTGAGATCCCAGGTGCGCCGGGAAACGATGCGGGATTTCAGATAACCGTAGCTGTACCAGTGCAGGAAGACGATGATCCCCGTGACGGTCGCCACGAGTGCGAAGAAATAGAGCATTGCGACTGCCGTACCGATACTGGAAACGGCAGGGTAACAAAGCGACTGTTACAGCCGTATTACGCCGTGCCGGGTCAGACGACGGCGCCGAGGTAAATCGTGGAAGCGACGGTGAAATAGACGAGGACGCCGAGGATATCGTTGGTGGTCGTTATGAAGACGCCCGTGGCCACGGCCGGGTCGATGTCGAAGTAATTGAGGACGAGCGGGACGGTCGAGCCCAGCGTGGCGGCGATCATCGTTACGAGGAGCACGGACAGGCCCGCCGCCGCCGCGAGGCGCAGCGGCGCATCGACCTCGATGAACTCCGACGCCACGACCACGAGAACGCCGAGCGCCAGCGCGATCAGGGCGCCGTTGATCAGCGATCCGAGCAGTTCCTTGACGACGCGCCGGCCGAGATCGCCGATCCACAGATTGCCGGCGGCGAGGCCCTGTACCGTGACCGTCGACGCCTGGATGCCGGCGTTGCCGGCGATGGCCATGACGACGGGAATGAAGCTGGCGAGAATGGCCGCCTGCCTGAGCTGGTCCTCGAAAGAGCCGACGACCGCCCCGGCGAGCGCCGCACCGACGAGGCCCCCGGCAAGCCAGGGGAAACGCCCGCGAATGATCCGCCTGACCGAATCGTCGGGCAGTGCGTCCGGCGCCAGGCCGCTCATGAGCTTGATGTCTTCTTCGGCTTCGTCGCGCACGATCTCCTGCAGTTCCTCGACCGTGATGCGACCGATGACGTGTCGTTGCTCGTCGACGACCGGAATCGTCTGTACGTCGTAGGTTCGCGCAAGTTCCAGGACGTCCTCCTGGTCGGCATCCGGGTGCACGTAGACGGCGACCTCCCGCATGATGTCCCCGATGCGCGTTCTCTTCTTGTTGAGCAGGAGATCGCGCAGCTGCACGCGGCCGACGAGCTGTCTCGCTTCGTTGACGACGTAGACCTCGTAGAACGATTCGATCTCCTTCGCCATCTTGCGCACGGCGCGCGTGGCGGTGCGCACGTCCCAGTGGTCGAGGACGGCGAGGAACTTCGTCGTCATGGCCTCGCCGGCCGTGTCTTCCTCGAACTCGAGCCGCTCGCGTATCTCGTCGCCGTCCGTCAGGCGCTCCAGGACTCGCTCCGCGACCGGCTCCGGCAGGTCGTCCAGCAGTTCGACGGCGTCGTCTTCTTCGAGACCCTCGGCGATCTCGGCGATGCGCTCGATGTCGGCGTCGGCGAACAGGTTCGAACGCAGGTCCGCGCTGACTTCGGCCAGCGCTTCCGACGCGGTTTCCGGGGGCAACCAGCCGTGCAGCTTCCTCGCGAGCCGGATCGGCAGGTTGATCAGCAGCTCCGAGATGTCGAGCGGATCCCAGCCGCCGACGATTGCGATCGCCGCATCACGCGCCTCGTCGCGAATCCGGTCTTCGATACGATCCAGCAGCTCGCGGTTCCCGGGCGCGAGTTCGCCCGGCTCGCCGCGCACCCACCGCGTGTCCGGCCGTCCGCCGTCGTCTCTGGGATTGCTGCTCATGCGGACCTCCCGACGCAACACCGACGCGCCAGGGGGCGCCCCGCTTGGGGGGGAACCTTACTCGATTGGGTGG
>JAKSCZ010000634.1 GCA_022360335.1 Pseudomonadota bacterium | reverse complement strand
TGCGACCGGGAGCGCCGGTCGGAGACGAAGGTGCCGCGTCCGGCGACGCGCTCGACGTAGCCCTCGTCATGCAGTTCGCGCAGCGCCCGGTTGGCGGTCATGCGCGACACGTTCATCGATTCGACGAGTTCGTGCTCGGAGGGCACGCGGTCCGCCGGTCGCAGCTCACCGGCCGCGATCCGCCCGACGATCAGGTCCTTGAGCTGCTGGTAGCGGGGTTTGGCGGCGCTCACAGCAACGCGCCCAGCGCCGCGGCGAATGCGTCCCGCGCCCGGTCGCGATCGACGTGCGCTCCGTCGACAACGCACCACTCGCCGTTCACCATGACTCTTTCCACGGGCAGCGGATAGCCCGAGAAGACGAGTGCGTCCAGGCGCGACTCGTCGTCGTGCCCGGCCAGCATCGGGTCGTCGCCGGAGAGCACGATCAGATCGGCCGGCGCACCGGGCCCGAGCCCGACGATCGCCTGGCCGGCGGCCAGTGCGCCGCCTTCGAGTGCGCGCGCGAACAACTCGCTGCCGACGTGACTGTCGCGCAAGGACACGACGTTGCGCGACCGGGTCGCGAGACGCTGGCCGTATTCGAGCCAGCGCAACTCCTCGAACGGATTGATGGATATGTGACTGTCCGAACCGATCGCGATGTTCCCGCCGTGCGACAGGAAGTCGCGCAGCGGGAACAGGCCGTCGCCGAGATTGGCCTCGGTGCTCGGACACAGGACGGCGACGGCGCCCGACTGCGCGAGCGCGGCCGTCTCGTCGTCGTCCATGTGGGTGGCGTGGACGAGGCTCCAGTTGGCGCCGACGTCGAAGTGCTCGAGCAGCCAGCGGACGGGGCGCCGGCCGTACGACGAGTAACACTGCTCGACTTCGCGCTTTTGTTCCGCGACGTGGATGTGCATCGGCACGCCCGACGCTGCGACGCCGGCGATGCGTTCGAGCGACTCGCGACCGACGGCGCGCAGGCTGTGTGCGCCGATGCCGACCGTCGTTGTCGGCCCGGCCGTCGCTGCGACCCGCTCGCGGTGTCGCAGGAACTCGTCGGTCGTCCCGGCGAAGCTCGCCTGTTGCGCCGTCGGCTCGGGATCCTCGAATCCCGCGCGCTCGTAATGCACGGGAACGTAGGTCAGCCGAATACCGCTCTCGCGCGCGGCCGTCTCGATCGCCTCGAACATCTCGTCGCCGTCGGCGCCGTCGGTCGGATCGCGGTGCAGGTAGTGGAACTCGGCGACCGACGTGAAGCCGGCGCACAGCATTTCGCAATAGGCCTGCCGGGCGATCGCGGTCAGTGCGTCCGCGCCGATGCGGCCGGCCAGCGCGTACATGCGCTCGCGCCACGACCAGAAGTTGTCGCGGCCCTCGGGCGAACGTTGCTCGGTGCGGCCCGCGAGCGCGCGCTGGAACGCATGACTGTGCGCATTGCAGAGCCCGGGCACGACAATATCCAGCGCCTCCTCGCCGCTGGAGACCGCTGGCCGGCGACCGGCATCCGGCTCGACGGCCGCAATCCGCCCGCCGTCGATGGTCAGCCGGACGTCGTCGGTCCAGCCGCCGGGCAACAGGGCTTTGTGGGCAAACAGGCTCGTCATGGCGCACTCGTCAAGTTGTATATACAGGTTAGTGCATGCTACGGTGCGTTGCAATGGACCTCGTGCTCACAGACCTCCACGTCGCGACGATGGCCGGCCCCGGCTACGGCGTCATCGAGGACGGCGCGATCGTTGCAGGAGGCGGCTCGGCCGGCGACCGGCGCATTCGCTGGATCGGTCCGCGCTCCGGCTTGCCCGGTGACGGCGCCGTCGAGACGCGCTCTCTCGGCGGCCGCTGGGTCACGCCCGCGCTGATCGATTGCCACACCCACCTGGTCTTCGCCGGCGACCGCTCGGGCGAATTCGAGCAGCGCCTGGGCGGCGCGACTTACGAGGAGATCGCGCGCGCCGGCGGCGGCATCCTGTCGACGGTACGTGCGACGCGCGAGGCTTCGGCCGACGAGCTGTACGCCGCCGCCCTGCCCCGGGTACAGGCGCTGTCCGCCGAGGGCGTCGGCACGATCGAGATAAAGTCCGGTTACGGTCTCGACGTCGAGAGCGAACTCAAGATGCTGTCCGTCGCCCGCCGGCTCGGCGAGGCGACGGCCGTCACCGTCCGCACCAGCCTGCTCGCCGCGCACGCGATACCGCCCGAGTACGAGCGCGATCCCGACGCCTACGTCGACCTGATCTGCGACGAGCTCATGCCCGAAGTCGCCGCCGGCAAGCTGGCCGATGCCGTGGACGCCTACTGCGAGTCGATCGCGTTCAGCGCAGAGCAGGTCTCGCGCCTGTTCGAGCGTGCGGCCGATCTCGGCCTGCCCGTCAGACTGCACGCCGACCAGTTGAGCGACGGCGGCGGCGCGGCCCTGGCCGCTCGCTTCGGCGCACTGTCCGCGGATCACCTCGAATACACGTCGCCCGGCGGCGTCAGGGCGATGGCCGACAGCGGCGTCGTGGGCGTGTTGCTGCCGGGCGCCTTCGTGACGCTCGGCGAAACGCAAAGCCCGCCGATCGACGCGATGCGCGAGCGCGGCGTGCCGATCGCGATCG
Organism: Pseudomonadota bacterium; assembly: GCA_022360335.1. GTDB lineage: Bacteria > Pseudomonadota > Gammaproteobacteria > Steroidobacterales > Woeseiaceae > UBA1847. The sequence continues at coordinate 1,321 of JAKSCZ010000634.1, read as the reverse complement.
CCACCGACTGCAATCCCGGCACGTCGCCGATCTGCAGCCTGCGCAGCGCGATGATGCTCGCGGCCCGCGTGTTCGGGCTGACGCCCGAGGAATGTCTCGCGGGGACGACCCGGGAGGCGGCTCGCGCCCTCGGACTCGACGACCGCGGCACGCTCGAGGCCGGCAAGCGGGCGGACGTCGCGGTATGGGACGTCGGCCACCCGCGCGAACTGGCCTACTGGTTCGGAACGCCGCAACTGGCGGAGCTCATCCTGGACGGGCAAACTACCGCGTTCTGAAGCCGGCCCCCGTCCCTTGAACGCAGAACTCCTTCACCGCAAGAGTTTCATCGTCACGCTCGGCCTGCTGACGGCGATGGCGGCCATGACCGTGGACCTGAGCCTGCCGGCCATCCCGGCGATGGTCGACGCGCTGTCCACGACGATGCCGCGCGCCCAGAAGATCGTCGGCGTCTTCATGATCGGTATGGCCTGCGGACAGATTCCGGCCGGACTGGCCTCGGACCGCCTCGGCCGCCTGCCGACCCTGTATGCCGGCATGAGCATCTTCACGATCGCGGCGACGGTCGCGGCGACGGCCGGGGACATGGAGCTTCTGCTGGCGGCGCGCTTCGTCCAGGGCTTCGGCGCCGCATCGGCGATCGTGCTGTCGCGTGCCATCGTGCGTGACGTGGCGTCCGGCGGGGAGGCCGCGCGCCTGATGTCGCTGATGACGATGATCTTCACGGCGGCGCCCGTCGTCGCGCCGTCGATCGGCGCATTGCTCGTCGCGCAGTGGGACTGGCGTGCGCCGTTCGTCGCGATCGCGGTCATGGGATTCGCGATGATGTTCGGCATCCGCGCGAATCTCGTCGAGACCCATGCACCCGAGGTCGGCGAGCACCCGGTGCGCCAGCTCGCCTCGAGTTTCCGGGAGTTCTTTTCACACCGGCAGAGTGTTTTCGGACTGCTCATGATCGTGCTGCTGCCGGCCGGGTTCATGCCGATCGTCGCCGTGTCGGCGGCAATGACGGTCGAGATCTACGGATTCACGATCCAGCAGTTCGGCCTGATCTTCGCCTGCGCCGGCGTCTCGATTCTCCTGGGCTCGGCGGTGAATCGCTGGCTCGTCACGCGCTACGACCAGCTGCAGCTCATCGGACTCGGCGCCGGGCTGATCTTCGCGTCCGGCGCTCAGCTCGCGGTCATCGCCTGGCTCGACGCGGCGCCGTTCTGGTGGGTCTGGTCCTGCGTCTGCCTGTTCATGTTCACGATCGCCATACTGATGCCGAACGCCACGGTCGTGGCACTCGATCCGCTGCCGCGCATCGCCGGCGTCGCCT
>JAKSCZ010000011.1 GCA_022360335.1 Pseudomonadota bacterium | reverse complement strand
TGTTGCCTGTGCCTCGATTCTCGTCGCTGGTTGCGCCGTGTCGGGCGGCGGTATTGGCCCACCGGGCGGTGGCGTTTCGCTCCCGGGCGGCGGCTCATCGGGCGGCGGCATGACCGGCGGCGATTCCTCGGGCGGCTCCATCAGCCTCGGCGAGCAGGCAGCCGGCGCGATGTCCGGCGGCGGCAGCGGCGGTGCCCAGAGCGGCATGGGCGAGGACGGGCGCTCCGCGGCCGGTGAGGTCGGCGGCGTCGGAAGTCTCGATGCCCAGGAAGTTGCGAAACGCACGCCCGACGATATCGAAGCCGTCATCGACGACGACGTCGTGGCGAAACAGATTCGAGAGGCCGCGCTGGCCGAAGAGGATCCCGAGCTGCGCGAGCGATACTGGGAGGAGTATCGTAAATACAAGGGCATGTCGTCGCCGGGAGACTAGCCAGATTCCATGCTGCGGTTTTCGCTGTTCCTGACATCCCTGTGCCTCATCGGCACGGGCTGCACCGTCAATGAGGTCATCGTCGCGGACGAGACCGAACTCATCGTTGCGGACGCGCCCACCGACGAGGCGAGGCTGCTCGACGTCGGCATCGTCGAGTTTGCGCCGGGCATCGACGAAGACAACGATGCGCGCGAGACGGGGGTCTACGACGAAATCCGAAACGCCGAGACGAAGTATCTCGCCTACCACCTCAAGACGACACTGCAGGGCACGGGCCACTGGGGTGCCGTTCGCGTCATCCCGTCGCGCGAGGCATTTACCGACGTCGTCATTACCGGCGAGATCGAGCGCTCGGACGGCGAGTTCGTGAAGCTCGACATCTCGGTCTCCGACGCTGCGGGCCGGCGCTGGTTCGTGCGGTCCTACGAGACACAAACCGGCGTGACTTCCTATTCCGAGCGGCGCGATCGCCGGCTCGATCCGTACCAGAAGGTGTTCAACGAGATCGCGAACGACGTCTACGCGCATGCCTCACAGCTGCCCGCGAAGCAATTGCGGCAGACGCGACAGATCTCGGAGCTCAGGTTCTTCGCCGACATGTCGCCCCTGGCGTACGGCCGGCACCTGGCGGTCGGCGAAGACGGTATCGCGCAGATCCGGCGCCTGCCCGCGGAGAACGACCCGACGGTCGCCCGATTGCGCCAGATTCGCGAGCGCGATCGGCTCGTCGTCGACACGCTCAACGAGCACTACGCGAATTTCTACTATGGCATCGCCATTCCGTACCGCAACTGGCGCAAGGTTACGCGGCAGGAATCGATCGCGTTCCGCGAGGTCAAGCGCTCGGCGCGAATGCAGGCATTGGTCGGCGTAGTCGTCCTGGCCGGGTCGCTGGCGGTGGATACCGACAATACCAGCAGCCGCCGCCAGCGGTACGTCAACCGCAGCCTGCAGGTCATGGGGATCAACGAGGGTATCAACCGCATCGTCGCGGGACTGCAGCGGGGCGGCGAGGCCGAAGCGCACATCGGCGCGATCGCCGAGCTGTCGGAGTCGTTCGGCGCGGAGGCGGCGCCCATGGTCGTCAACGTCGAGGGACAGGAGCGGCGCCTGACCGGCACCGCCCAGGCGCAGTACGAAGGCTGGCGGCGCCTGCTCAAGGATATCTACAAGGCCGAGACCGGCTTTACGGAGCAGATCGACGTCGGCGCTCCCGCGCGTACGGCGGAAAGCGCGCCTGCCGAGTAGCGATACAATAGCGCGCAATGCTCGAACTCAGTAAAGGGACCCGGTTAGCCGAGAGGTACACGCTGGAGCGAATGCTCGGTCGCGGCGGCGAGGCCGGGACCTGGCTCGCACGGGACCGGCTGACGCAGGCCGGGGTCGCACTCAAGATCGTGCCGATCGCAGGCAATGCCGCAAGACGTCTTCGCGACGAATGGCAGACGAATCTCCGGCTCATGCACGCGCACATCGTGCGCGTCTTTGAATTCCACGACAGCGACGACGCGACGTTTTACTCGCTCCAGTACATCGACGGTCCCGACCTGGCCGTTCTGTCGGGGGCGCCGGTCGAAGATATTCTCGGTCCTGTCGCATTGATCGCCGATGCACTCAGCTATGCGCACGCACGCGAAGTCGTGCACCGCGACGTCAAAGTCGCGAACGTACTGCTGGACGCGAATGGCGCGCCGTATCTGATCGACTTCGGCGTGGCGACCGAGGGCGATGACCATGTTGGTGGCGGGTCGCTGATTTCGGCCAGCCCGCAACAACTCGACGGCGGCGCACCATCCCCGGCGGGTGACGTATTTGCATTGGGCGGCCTGATCTACGAGCTGATC
>JAKSCZ010000059.1 GCA_022360335.1 Pseudomonadota bacterium | reverse complement strand
TCCGGACGATCATGCCGCGTATGGCGCCCGCGCTCGAAGTCTTCGAGGAGGAGCGTATTCACCTGATGTCGCAGGCGGCGAACGACCTGAATCTCAGCTTCGTCGTCGACAAGCAGCAGGGACCGCGGCTGGTCGGCAAACTGCATTCGTCGATCATCAGGAAGACGGGGTCGAACGAAGTCTTCGGTCCCAGCTGGGAGCGCCTGTTCGCCGGGGACGAGCCCGCGGCCCGAGCGGCGGACACCTGGTGGATGCGCAAGCGTTCCACGCTCCTGAAGCTCGCGAACGAACGGCTCAACGCCTACGTGTACGACCGCGAGAGCGTGATCGAGGCCGCGACCGACCTGACGCGGCTCGAAAACGTCGATCGTATCCTGTACGCCGTCAAGGCGAACTTCAATGCGGACCTGCTGCGCGCCGTCGATTCGGTCGGGGTGGATTTCGAATGCGTCTCGCCCGGCGAGGTCCGTTGGCTCGGGGACGTCATCCCGGACCTGGACCCGTCGCGTATCCTGTTTACGCCGAACTTCGCGCCCCGCGAAGAATACGCGTGGGGGATCGGCAGGGGATTGCAGGTCACGCTCGACAATCTGTTCCCGTTGCAGGCCTGGCCCGACGTGTTCAGGGGCAGCCGGCTGTTCGTGCGCATCGATCCCGGGCAGGGGCGCGGCCATCACGAGCACGTCAAGACGGCCGGCGTGCACGCCAAATTCGGCATACCGCGTTTCGAGGTCGCGGAACTGAAGCGGCTGGTCGGCGCCGCGGGCGCCGAAGTCGTCGGCATTCATGCGCATTCGGGAAGCGGGATTCTCGACCCGAACAACTGGCGCACGGTTGCCGGCGAGCTCGTGCAGATCGCGGAGCAGTTCCCGGGTGTCGAGACGATCGACCTCGGCGGCGGGCTCGGCGTCCCCGAGAAACCCGGCGACAGGCCGATCGATCTCGGCGCCGTCGACGCGACGCTGGCCGAGATCAGGCAGACCTACCCGCAATACAAGCTGTGGCTGGAACCCGGCCGCTATATCGTGTCGCGCGCCGGCGTACTGCTGACGCACGTCACGCAGACGAAAGGCAAGGGCGAGATGCGCTACATCGGCGTCGGCACGGGGATGAATTCGCTGATCCGTCCGGCGCTGTACGGCGCGTATCACGAGATCGTCAACCTGACGCGAGCCGACGAGGCGCCGAGCGAAACCGTGACGATCGTCGGGCCGATCTGCGAGACGGGCGACCGGCTCGGCAGCGATCGCCTGCTGCCGCCCACCGAAGAAGGCGATGTTATCCTGATCGCCAATGCGGGTGCGTACGGCTATGTCATGAGTTCGCGCTACAACCTGCGGGAGGTCGCGGAGGAGGTCGTTCTATGAAACTGTTCCGGGCTCCGCAGACGCGCGCGCAACGGGCCGTCTGGATGCTCGAGGAAGCGGGCGTCGACTACGTCGCGGAACGACTCACGCTTCGTGGCGCACCTGCAGCCGCGCGGCGACGTCCTCGAGACTGAGGCCGCGTTCGGCCAGAAGCACGAGCAGGTGGTAGACGAGATCCGCGGCCTCGTCGATCGTCTCCTGCTTCGATCCGGCTGCCGCGGCCAGGGCGAGTTCGACGCCTTCCTCGCCGATCTTCTGGGCGATGCGCCGGGTGCCGGCAGCGGCCAGCCGCGCCGTGTAGCTCGTATCGCCGCCGGCTTCGAGGCGCTCCCTGACGATCGTTTCGAGACGCGCGATGAACTGGATGTCGGGTTGCATTGGGGAGGTCCTCAGATACGAATGTCGACGCCGGCGCCGGACAGGAAGCGCTTCAGGTCCGGAATCGGAATCTCGCCGCCGTGGAAGACGCTGGCCGCCAGGGCGCCGTCCACGCCCGCCGTCTCGCAGACTTCCAGGAAATGCCCGGGCGCCCCGGCGCCGCCCGATGCGATCAGGGGAACGTCGCAAACCGCCCGCACCGCGGCCAGCTGGGCGCAATCGTAACCGCGCCGGACGCCGTCCCGGTTCATGCAGTTCAACACGATCTCGCCGGCGCCGCGCGCCTGCACCTCACCGACCCAGTCGAGGGTACGGCGCTGGGCCGCCGCCGTCTTGTCGGGGTCGCCGGTGTACCGGTAGACGAACCAGTCGGAGTTCTCGGCATGGCTGTCGATGCCGATGACGACGCACTGCGAACCGAAGCGGGCCGCAAGTCTCGAGATCAGCGCCGGGTCGGCCAGCGCAGGGGAGTTGATCGACACTTTGTCGGCGCCCTTGTTGAGCACGTCTTCCGCGTCGGCGACGCTCCTGATGCCGCCTGCGACGCAGAACGGGATATCGAGTACCCGGGCGACATTGCTCACCCAGCTGCGATCGACCGTGCGCTCGTCGGGACTCGCGGTGATGTCGTAGAAGACGAGTTCGTCGGCGCCTTCGTCGCAGTAGCGTGCGGCGAGTTCCAGGATGTCGCCGACGACCCGGTGGTTACGGAACTGCACGCCTTTGACGACGACGCCGTCGCGAACGTCGAGGCACGGGATTATTCGCTTCGCCGGAATGAGGCTATCTCCTGCGGGGTGATCTTGCCGTCGAGCAGGGCGCGGCCCGTTATCGCGGCGGGCACGCCGATCTCGCGCAACAACTCCAGGTCGTCGATGTCGCGCACGCCGCCCGAGGCCTGCAGCTGCAGCGCCGGGTATCGTTCGAGGATGCGGCCGTACAGGGCGAAATTGGGACCCGCCATGGTCCCGTCGCGGGAGACGTCGGTGCACAACACGTGCTTCGCACCCGCGGCGTCGTAACGGTCGAGAGAGTCCCAGAGCGTGATACCCGATTCCTCGGTCCATCCTCCGGCCGTCAGCATCGGCGTTCCGTCTCGCGCCAGGCGTACGTCGAGCGCCAGTACGATGCGATCGGCGCCGAAGTCGTCGAGCCAGCCCGTCACGACTTCCGGTTCGTAGACTGCGACGCTGCCGAGCACGCACCGCGACACCCCTGCGTCGAGCCAGCCCGCAACGTCGTCGTGCCCGCGGATGCCGCCGCCGAGCTGCACGCCGAGCCCGGACAGGGCGGCGATCTCGGTGACGATCGCGCGGTTCTTCTGGGCGCCCGATCTCGCGCCGTCGAGATCGACGACGTGCAGGTCGGCCACGTCGAGTTGCGAGAATCGCCGGCCGATCTCGGCCGGGTTCGCCGAGTACTCGGTCGTCCTGTCGAAATCGCCCTGGAACAGCCGCACGCACCTGCCGTCCTTGAGATCGATCGCGGGGACGATCCTCACGGCTGCCATCCCAGGAAATTGCGCAACAGTCTCGCGCCGTCGGCCGACGAGCGTTCCGGGTGAAATTGTGCGGCAACGAAGTTGTCCTTTTCGAGGACGGCCGCGAACTCATCCGAGTGGCGTGCCGTCGCGATCGTCGTCACCGAAACCGGCAATGCGTAACTGTGCAGGAAGTAGAACCAGCCGCCGTCGCCGATGCCGTCGAGTACCGGGTGCGGGCGGGTAACGGTCGTCGCGCACCAGCCCATGTTCGGGACCGCATATCCTTCGCCGACGGCAAGCTTGCGGGCGACGCCGGGCACGATACCGAGGCATTCGACGTCTTCCTCTTCCGACGCCTCGCACAGCAGTTGCATGCCGAGACAGATCCCGAGGACGGGTTGCTCGAGCGCCCGGACCACGTCGACGAGCTGCGCATCCCGCAAGCGCCGCATGGCATCCTTCGCAGCGCCGACGCCGGGCAGCAGGACGCGCTCTGCGTTGCGGATCGCGTCGGCGTCCGCGGTGAGTTCGGCAGCGGCGCCGAGACGTTCGAGCGCATAGAGCAGCGAGGCGATGTTGGCGCCGCCGCTGTCGATGATCGCGACCTCGCTCACAACGCGCCTTTGGTGGACGGCAGGCCGGTGCCGTCGCGCCGTATCGCCTGCCGCAGGGCCCGGCCGACCGACTTGAAACAGGCTTCGACCATGTGGTGCGTGTTTTCGCCGCTGACCTCGATATGCAACGCCGCGCCCAGCGATCCGGCCAGCGAGCGGAAGAAGTGCACGACCATTTCGGTCGACAGCGCTCCGACCTTGTCGCGCGGAAATTCGCCGGTGAACGCAAACGCGGCACGCCCCGACAGATCGAGCGCGACCTTCGCCTGGCTCTCGTCCATCGGCAGCAGGAAGCCGTAGCGGCCGATCCCGTACTTGTTGCCGAGCGCCTCGCGCATCGCGCTTCCCAGGCAGATCGCCACGTCCTCGACGGTGTGATGCTCGTCGACCTCGAGGTCGCCCTCGCAGGTCAGCCTGAGTCCGAATCCGCCGTGCCCGGCGATCTGCTCGAGCATGTGATCGAAGAAGCCGATCCCCGTGTCGATCGCCGTTGCGCGTGTCGAGTCGAGGTCCAGCGCCACGCGGATGCGTGTCTCGTTGGTATCCCTGTCGATCTCGGCCCTGCGGCCGCAGAAGCAGAGCTGGTCGGCAATCTGCGGCCACGTGAGCGCGCCGTCGAGGTCGCAGTTGACCGGGATCCCCGCGATGCCGATACGCGCCGCGAGTTCCATGTCGGTCTCGCGGTCGCCGACGACGGCGGACGCGGACGGATCGATCGCGTGGGCCGCAAGGTACCCCGTCAGCAGGCCCGCCCGGGGTTTGCGGCATTCGCAATTGTCTTCGGGCAGGTGGGGACAGATGAACACCGCGTCGAACCGGAGCCCCTGCGTCTCGAACAGGCTCATCGCCAGCCCGTGGGCTCCGTCGAAGTCGTCCTGCGGGAACGCGTCGGTGCCGAGGCCGTCCTGATTGCTCACCATGACGAAGCGATAGCCGTGGTCGCGCAGTGTCAGGAGGGACGAGATGACGTCCTCGACGAGCCTGACCTTGGCGGGGCTGTCGACCTGGAAGTCCCCGGGCTCGACGATGAGCGTGCCGTCGCGATCGATGAAAAGGACTTTTTCAGCCATCCGCCGTTTCCCCGATTCCGTCGAGAATATCGAGCAGCCGGTCGTTCTCGCCGCGGCTGCCGACCGTAATGCGAATACAGTCGTCGAGATCGCCGCCGAAGTGCCTGAGCAGCACGTTGTCGCGCGCGCAAGCCCGCATGACGCGCTTCGCGTCGGCTACCCGGACGAGCAGGAAGTTGGCGTCGCTGGGCCAGACTTTCGAGACGAAGTCGTAGCCGGCCAGTGCCGCGGCCAGGCGCTCGCGTTCGCCGATTACTCCGGCGACGGTCGCTTCCGCGAGCGCCAGTTGCTCGCTCCGGAACGCGTCCTCGACGCACTCGACGACGGGCGTGGCCAATGCATAGGGCGCCTGGACCGCGGAGAGCAGCTCGATGACCTCGGCCCGGCCGGCAACGGCGCCGCAGCGCGCGCCGGCGAAACCCAGCGCC
>JAKSCZ010000112.1 GCA_022360335.1 Pseudomonadota bacterium | reverse complement strand
TTGTAGTGATTGATCAGGACGATCGTTTCGGCGGAGGTCAGCTTCTTCATCGGGTTGCCGATTGTCCCTGAAGCGCCTCCAGGAATTCCACGGGGTCGCCGCCTCTCTCGAGCACCTCGACGAGCGCCGAGCCGACGATGGCGCCGGAGGCGTGCGCGCCGACGTCGGCGACGTCCTTCGCCGCACGGATTCCGAAGCCCGCGCATACGGGCAGTTCCGACATGCGCGTCACCTTGTCGAGGTAGCCGGCCAGGTCGGGCGGCAGGCCCGCGTCGCCGCCCGTGACGCCCGTGATCGTCACGGCGTAGACGAAACCGCGGGACGCGTCGCAGAGCGTCCGCAGGCGCCCGTCGGGCGTTGCCGGCGTGACCAGCTGGATCAGGCCGAGACCCTTCGCTTCGAGCGCTTCGCGAAGTTCCTGCGATTCCTCGAACGGCAGGTCCGGGACGATGAAGCCGCAGACGCCGGCCGCCAGTGCACGCTCGGCAAGCGCTCCGTAGCCGAAGGCGAGCAGCGGGTTCAGGTAGGACATCATCACGAGCGGCGCGGCGATCTCGCCCTGCGCCGAATCGAGCCGGTCGAAGATCCACTTGAGGCTGACGCCTTTTTGCAGGGCTGCGAAGCTCGAGCGCTGAATCGTCATGCCGTCCGCCATCGGGTCGGAGAACGGAATGCCGAGTTCGACGACGTCGCCTTTTTCGGCGACGGCTTCGAGCGTCGCGATGAATTCAGCGGGCTCCGGGTAACCTGCCGTGATGAACGGGACCAGCGCCGTGCGCTCATCGTCGTTCGCGGCCCTGAGCGCCGCAGCGATGCGTTCATGCGCCTGCATGGCTGCGAATCCTCGGCGGATACCCGGTCAGTGTCGGCATGTCCTTGTCGCCGCGGCCCGAGTTTCCGATCAGTATTTTCGAACCCGGCTTCTCCCGGGCGTACTTCTTTGCGGCCGCATAGGCGTGCGAGGTCTCGAGCGCGGTCAGGATGCCTTCGGCCGCACAGAGTTCCTCGAGCGCCTCGAGCGCCTCGCCGTCTTCGGCCGAGACGTAGGTGACGCGGCCCGTCGCCTGCAGCAAGGCGTGCTCGGGGCCGACACCGGAGTAGTCGAGGCCCGCCGAAACCGAGTGCGTCTCCTGAACCTGGCCGTCGTCGTCCTGCAGGATGATCGTGTAGGCGCCCTGCAGGACGCCCGGCGTGCCCGTCGCGAGCGTTGCCGCGTTCCGGCCGAGACCGGTGCCGGTGCCGCCCGCCTCGACGCCGATCAATTCGACGTCGTCGCCGAGCAAGGGGTAGAACAGCCCGATCGCATTGGAGCCGCCGCCCACGCAGGCGAACGCGGCATCCGGCAGCGCGCCGGCCTGGTCGAGCATCTGCCGGCGCGATTCCTCGCCGATCACCGACTGCAGCTCGCGGACCAGGTAGGGATACGGGTGTGCGCCGACCGCCGAGCCGAGCAGATAGTAGATGCCGTTCGGGTCCGTGACCCAGCAGCGCAGCGCCTCGTCGATGGCGGCGCGCAGCGTCTTGTCGCCGGTCTCGACCGGGACGCACTCGGCGCCGAGGCGGTGCATGCGATCGACGTTGGGCGCTTGCCGCTCCATGTCGACGGCCCCCATGAACACGGTGCAGGGCAGGCCGACGCGCGCGCAGGCGGCGGCCGACGCCACACCGTGCTGGCCGGCGCCGGTCTCGGCGATGACGCGCTTCGCGCCGAGTCGCCTGGCCAGCAGGGCCTGGCCGATGGCGTTGTTGATCTTGTGCGCGCCCGTGTGCGCGAGATCCTCGCGCTTGAGCCAGACGTCGGCGCCCCAGATTTTCGACAGCCGCGGCGCGTACGAAAGCGCCGTCGGACGGCCGACCCACTCCCTGAGCTCCCGGCGGTATTCCTCCTGGAACGCCGCATCGTGCAGGTGCGTATCGACGCCTTCCTCGAGACACTCGAACGCCGGCACCAGCGTTTCGGGTACGTAGCGTCCGCCGAACGGGCCGAAGCGGCCGCGCTTGTCGGGCAAGTCCCCGCGTATCGCCGCGTCGAGAAGCTGTCGTGCCTGCTCGTCTCGCAGTACTGCACTCATGGGTTTTTCTCCGCGGCGCGCGCCGCACTGACGAATTTCCCGATCAGGTCCGGATCCTTGACGCCGGGTGCGGACTCGACCGCGCTCGACACGTCGACGCCGTACGGTCGAACGGTCGCAATCGCGTCGGCAACGTTGTCGGCGCTGAGCCCGCCGGCGAGGATCATGTTGCCTTGTCGGGCAAACTCGGCGGCGGTCGCCCAGTCGACAGTCTCGCCGGCCCCGCTCTTCGCACCCTCGTACAAAAAGGTGCCAGTCACCTTGAGACCGAGTCTAAAGGTGTCAGTCACCTTATTTCCTTCACGGAGGACAGGCCAGCATTCGATGGTGTCGGGCACGTCGAGCTCGCTATAGTCCTCGGCATCTGCCTGTAAGACATCGGGTGTAAAGCTGTGCAGTACCTGGTGCCACTCCCTATTCGTCGGGTGAAGCATTACGGCAACCTTCCTGACCGATTCCGGCATGTTTTCCGTGATGGCTGCAGCAGTGGCCGGCGTTATACGGCGCACCGAGTCGGCGAAAACGAAGCCCAGCGCATCGGCGCCAGCGTCGACGGCAGCCTGAACATGAACCTCGGTGACGAGACCGCAGATCTTCACGAGCATACCGCCGCTCCTGCTTCGCGCATGCCGGCGATCAGCGCGGTCGGGTCATCGCTGCGCATCAGGGCGGCACCGACGAGTCCCATCCCGTAGCCGAGCCCGGCAACGCGGGCCGTATCCTCCGGCAATCTCAGCCCGCTCTCGGCGACGCAAATCGCGTCAGGCAGCAATGGCGCCATTCTTTCCAGGCGCTCCGTGTCGACGTCGAGTGTGCGCAGGTTGCGCGTATTGACGCCGATGAGCAGCTGGCCATCGCGGCCCAGGTACCTTGCCGAACGACGCAGATCGACTTCATCGAACGACTCAAGCAACACGAACATCCCGTGCTCGAACGCGCAGTCGAGCATCGATTCGAGCTTTGCGTCGTCGAGCATCGTCGCGATCAAAAGGACGCCGCTCGCACCGGCTGCCCTCGCCTCGAGTACTTGATCGGGCTCGACCAGGAAATCTTTGCGTATCACGGGTGTGTCGGGGACCGCCGCGACGACATCCGTGAGGTGCGAGAGTTCGCCATCAAAGCGGCCAGGTTCGGTCAACACGGAAATCGCGGCCGCGCCGCCGGCTGTATAGGCGCGCGCGCGCGAATTGAGGTGACTGGCACCTTTAGAATCGAAATAAGGTGACTGACACCCTAATCGGCCTTCGGCGGGCGAGCGGTGCTTGATCTCGGCGATGACGTCGAACGTGCCGAGCGACAGCGGGACGACCGGTTTGTCGAAATCGGCGTCCGTGAACGACGGCACCTGCGCGGCCCGTGCCGCGCTGCTTTTCGCCATGCTCTTCAGGAAGTCGCTCATCGGTCCGCGAAGTGCGCTCTCAGCCCGTCGAGAAACGCTCCGGCGCGGCCGTCGTCGAGCGCGGCCGCGGCTTGCGCCACGCCGTCCGTCGCGTTCCGGGCCAGACCCTGGCACTCCAGCACGAGCGAGACGCCCATGAGCAGTGCATCGCGATGCGCACCCCGGTCTTCGCCCGTGAACACGCGCACGAGCTCGGCGGCATTGTGCGCGGCGTCGCCGCCGGCAAGATCGGCGGGCGTGCAACGCGCAAGGCCGTAGTCCTCGGGTGAGCGCCGGGACTCGGCCACGTTGCCGGGCGTCACATCGTACAGCCAGAAGTCGCCCGCCGGGGTCGCCTCGTCCCACCCGGGCTCGCCGTGTACGACGAACGCCCGTTCGATATCGAGACCGGCGAGCGCGTCCGCCATGAGCTTCGCCGTATCGCGGCTGAACGCGCCGATGAGCTGGTAGGGCGTCGATGCCGGATTCGTCAACGGGCCGAGGACGTTGAACACCGTGCGTACGCCCATCGCGGCACGCACGGGCATCACCGATTTCATCGCCGGGTGATACGCGGGCGCGAACAGGAACGTGAAATTCGTCGCCTGCAGGCAGTCCACGGCCTCTTCCTCGTAGAGCGGCAACGGTATGCCGAGGCATTCCAGCATATCGGCGCTGCCCGACCTACTCGAGATCGAGCGATTGCCGTGCTTGACGACGCGCGCACCGCAGGCCGCGGCGAGCAGGCCCGTGCCGGTCGACAGATTCAGGCTGCCCGAGCCGTCGCCGCCCGTACCGACGGTGTCGACGGTCGGCGCACCGTCCGGTATCCCGGGGCGCACGGCCAGTTCCCGCATCGCGCGCGCGAAGCCGCGAATCTCGCCGGCGGTCTCGCCCTTGGCACGCAACCCGGCGAGCAGGGCGCCCGCGAAGGCCGGGTCGAGATCGCCGGCGGCGAACTGCTGCATCAGCTCGCAGGCCTGTTGCTCGTCGAGATCCCTGCCGTTCAGCACATGCTCGAGCAGCCGGCTGTTGCTCATGGTATCTCCTGCCGCATGAAGTTCGCCATCAGCGCGCCGCCTTCGGGCGTCAATACACTCTCGGGATGGAACTGCACGCCCTCGATCGGCAAGGTCTCGTGGCGGACACCCATGACCTCGCCGCGCTCGGTCTCGGCCGTCACGACGAACTCGTCGGGAAGCGATTCGCGCTCGGCACACAGCGAATGGTAGCGCCCGACCTCGAACGGATCCGACAGGCCTTCGAAAATCGTCTTCCCGTCGTGCTTCACCATCGACGTCTTGCCGTGCATGAGCCGCTCGGCGCGCAGGATTTTGCCGCCGTGCTGCTGGACGATGCTCTGGTGCCCGAGGCACACGCCGAGGATCGGCAGCCTGCCCGCATACGCCCCGATCATCTCGAGCGAGACGCCCGCATCCTCGGGCCGGCCCGGTCCCGGCGAGATCACGAGGTGCGTGGGCTCGAGCGCAGCGCTCTCCCGGACCGTAATCGCATCGTTGCGATACACCATGACCTCGGCCCCCATCGCCGCGAACGCCTGTACCAGGTTGTAGGTAAAGGAATCGTAATTGTCGATCAGGAGCATACGCACGTGCTCGCAGGCATTGCCGGCCGCCATCACAGACCCTCCCCCGCCATCTCGAGCGCGCGCCGCAGGATCGCACTTTTCGCCATGACTTCCCGGTACTCCTTCGCGGGCACGGAATCGGCAACGATACCCGCACCGGCCTGGAAACTGTACTCGCTTCCCGCGAACACCAGCGTCCGGATCGTGATCGCCTGGTCCATGTCGCCGCTCAGCCCGAAGTACCCCGCCGTACCCGCATAGAGACCGCGGCCGACGCCCTCCATCTCCTCGACGATCTCCATGGCGCGCACCTTCGGCGCGCCGACGAGCGTGCCCGCCGGGAAGCTCGCGGCGAACAGGTCGAACTGGTCGTGACCCGCACCGAGTTGCCCCTGCACGCCGCTGACGATGTGCATGACGTGGCTGTATCGTTCGATCGCGCGATACGGATCGACGCGCACCGATCCGGGCGCCGCGACGCGGCCGAGATCGTTGCGCGCAAGGTCGACGAGCATGACGTGCTCGGCGGCTTCCTTGGGGTCGGCGAGCAGCGCTTCCTCGTTGGCGAGGTCCTCCGCCGTCGTCGCGCCGCGCGGCAGCGTGCCCGCGATCGGCCTCAGCGACGCGGTGTCGCCGTGCAGCCGCACGAGCGCCTCGGGCGAAGACCCTGCAACCTGCACGTCGCCGAAATCGAAGAAGAACATGTACGGCGACGGGTTCAGCAGACGCAGCGCACGGTAGACCTCGAACGGCGCGACGTCGGTCCGGCCGCGAAACAGCACCGACAGGACGATCTGGTAGATGTCGCCGGCTGCGATGTACTCCTTGCAGGCCTCGACGCGTTCGGAGAACCCGGCCTCCGCGAAGCTCGCTTCGGGCGGCGAAACGGCGACCTCGCGGCGCCGGCCCGGCACCGGCCCGCACAACCGCTTTACGACCTCGCCGCGCAGCTTCCTGCGCTCGTGCTCGGGCCCGTCGTGCAACAGCGCGACGCGGCGCGTCAGGTGATCGAAGACCAGCAGCGATTGCGGCGCGACGAATGCGGCATCGGGGACGCGCTCCTGCTTGACCGTATCGACGGGCAGACTCTCGAACAGCCGCACGACGTCGTAACCCGACACGCCGACCAGTCCGCCCGCGAACGGCAGGCCGTCATCCGGCCGCGGCCGCGGCGACAACGCGAGCGCCCGCCGCAGGGCCGCGAGATACTCGCGTTGCGAGCCCGGCCGCGGATGCCGGTCGCCCGCTATGGTAAGCGCCTCGCCGTCCATACGCACCTCGAGGGCGTCGCCGAAACCGAGGAACGAATATCGCGCGAGGCGCTCGCCGCCTTCGACCGACTCGAGCAGGAAACGCGGCCCGAGTGCCGCGAGCTTCAGATAGGCCGAGACCGGGGTGTCGAGGTCGGCAGCGATGTCGAAGGGTGCTTGCATCTGTCTCCCAAAAAACGCCGCTCCCGGCCGTCCATGGCCTCCGCGGCATAAGTACATCCATGTAACGCCGCTCCCGGCCGTCCATGGCCTCCGCGGCATAAGTACATCCATGTACAAAAAAGCCCATCTCGCTGTGCGGCAGAGATGGGCTCTTGAGTTCTGTTTTGCTCAGCTACGCGTCAGCCGGCCGCCATCTCCTTCGAGGGCAGCCGCCACCAGTCGTTGCCGAGCGTCTTTTTCATGCGGCCGAGTATTCCGGTTTGGCCGGGGCGCGTCAACCCCGGTCCGTTACAGCTGATACAGCATCGGCAGGACGATCGAGAAGCCCAGCCACATGATGACGGTCAGGGGAATGCCGACGCGCAGGAAGTCGCCGAACTTGTAACCGCCGGCCGTCATGACGAGCAGGTTCGTCTGGTAGCCGTACGGCGTTGCGAAACTCATGTTGGCGCCGAACAGCACGGCCAGGACGAACGGTTCGGTCGGGGCGCCGAGCTGGTTCGCGATACTCACGGCGATCGGCGTGCCGATGGCCGCCGCCGCATTGTTCGAGACGATATTGGTCATGATCGTCATCAGCAACAGGAAGGCGCTCAGGATCAGCGGCGCGGGCAATCCGGCGGCCAGCGCGACGAAAGTCTGCGCGATATACGCCGCCATGCCAGTCTCGAGCAGCGCGCTGCCGAGTGCAAGCGCCGTGACGATAATCATGACGACGGGAATCGACAGCGCGCTGGCCGCATCCCGCCAGTTCAGGCAGCCCGTGGCGAGCATCAGGCCGAGCCCGGCGAGCGCACTGACCGAAATCGGCATGATGCCGAGCGCCGCGGCGAGGACGACGAACGCCATGATGGTCAGCGCGCGTTTGGCGTGATGCGTCTGCGGCAGGTCGGTCGTGCCGTCGAGCACGAGCATCGAGCCCGAGTCCTTGAGCTGCGCGATGGCCTCGCGCTTGCCCTGCACGAGCAGCACGTCGCCCGCGCGCAGACGGATCAGGTTGACGTCGCCCGTGACCTGAGAGCTCGGTGCGCGGGCGCGATGCAGCGCGAGCGGCAGCAGCCCGTAACTGCTCGTGAAACGCGCGGCCGCGAGGCTGCGCAAGTGCAGCGGCGAGCCGCGCGTGACGACGACTTCCGCGAGCTGCTGGCCTTCCGCCCGGAGCGGCGTCTCGTCGTCGACCGGGTGCTCGAGGTCGCTCATGCTGTAGAGCGTCGCACCAAGCAACTGTTCGTAGTGTTTGAGATTCTCCGGCGAGTCCTTCACGAACAGGCGGTCGCCGGGTTGTATCGTGACGGACGGGAGCTTCGCGAGAAACAGCGAATCCGAGCGCTGGACCTTGTCGATGCGCAGGTTGCCGCCGGCTTTCGCGAGCACTTCGGACAGCGACTTGCCGTCCGCGAACCCGCCCTCCTTGACGTGCAGCTGCGCGCTGAAAATGCGCGGCGTCGTGTCCGCCATCGGCGGCGTACGGTCGGGCAGCAGGCGCGGCGCAACCAGCCACAGGAAGATCAGGCCGAAACCGCCGACGATCGCAACGGGCAACACCCATTCGAACATCGTGAACTCGTGCATGCCCATGTCGCGCGAGATGCCCACGACGAGCAGGTTGGTCGAGGTACCGATCGTCGTCGACATGCCGCCGACGATGGTCGCGAGACCCATCGGCATCATGACTTCCGACACGGGGAATTTCGACCGCAGGGACGCGCCGACGAGGATCGGCATCAGCAGCACGACGATGGGCGTGTTGTTCATGAACGCGCTGAGCACGGCGCCGGCGACCAGCGTCGCAGCGAGCGCCATCACCGGGCGCGTCGACCACGCGCGGCCGACGACGTTGGCCAGCGGCTGCAGCGCACCGGTCGTCTCCAGCGCCTTGCCGACCATCATCAGCGCGCAGATGGCCACGAGCGCCTCATTGCCGAAACCGGCGAAGAAGTCGATCGGGCCGACGACGACCTCGCCGTCCTTTTCGTACGGGAACAGCTGGAAGCCCGCGGTCAGGGTGATGAGTATCGCGAGGGACGACGACTCGAGCGGTATGTTGTCGCGCGTAAACAGGTACAAGGCGACGACGGTCAGGATCAGTACCGCAATACCGTGCGCGTCGGGCGTTATCGGCTGCAAAGCGTCCCCTTGCTGCTCCGCGGGAGGACGCTAGACGGTATCCCAGTCACACCGGATTGGCAATCGGCCTGTTTTCGCTCGAACGGCGCAGGTCGCCGCATCGTCCGCCGCCGCGCGGCCTTCGGATCGGCGCCGCGCGGCGCCCGGTTCTGGTGCACGGCCGGGCTGGTGCCCGCCGACAGCCGGGTGTACCTTTGCACGTCCGTACGGAGTAAACCCGAGTCGAAATGAGTACCGGTGCGCACAAACTGCTACGTCGTCAGGACGTCACGTTCGAAGAAAAAGACCAGGCTTTGCGCGACGACGTTCGCACGCTCGGTGCGATGGTCGGCGAACTCATTCGCGAGCAGAACGGCGAAGACCTCTTCGAGATGGTCGAAAGCGCGCGCCTGCGCGCCATCCGGCGACGCGAGGAAAACGAGAAACCGGGCGAGGAGCTTGCCGAGCTGGTTCGCGACCTCGAACCCGCCGTCGCCCTGCAACTGACGCGCGGCTTCTCGACCTATTTCCAGATGGTCAACACGGCCGAGAAGGTGCACCGCATACGGCGCCGCCGCGACTACCTGCGCGACGTCGCGATCTACCAGCCGGGCGGGCTCGAGGACTCGCTGATCAAACTCAAGGCGGCCGGGCTCGGCGTGGACGACCTGCAGAAACTGCTCGACTCGATGTCGATCGAGCCCGTGTTCACGGCG
>JAKSCZ010000389.1 GCA_022360335.1 Pseudomonadota bacterium | reverse complement strand
ATCCTGCTGGCGACCCTCTACAAGGGCCTCGAACTCGTCATGGGGGACGCGGCGGTCGCGTGGGGCGAACTCGCGCTCGGTGTCGCCGTATCGGCCGTCGTCGCTTATCTCAGCATCGAGTTCTTCATGCGCTTCGTGACGCGAATCGGGCTCGCGCCCTTCGCGATCTACCGGCTCCTGCTCGCCGCGGCGATCGTCTATGCGCTGGCCTAGCATCCTGCCCCTGCTGCTGGCGGCGGGCAATGCGTTCGCTGCCGAGGGCTTCGTCATCGGCCTGGGCGCGGAGGGCGATTCCGCCGACGGCCTGGCCGGGATCGTGCTTGCCGATATCGGACTGACGGAGAAGACGTGGCTCTCGGGTTCCATCGGCGCCAATTCCATCGACCTGCCGCGCGATCAGAGCGTCGACACGCTGTATGCGGACCTCGGCGTGGACCACTTCTTCGATCCGGTGGGCGTCCGTGCCGGCGCGGCCTACTGGGGCGATCGCGACGGTCTCGATTCGCGGGACCGGCGCGTCTCGCTCTACTGGCGCGGCGAGCGCGCGATGCTGTCGGGCGATTACGAATACCGCGATTTCGAGTTCGACCTGCCGTCGACGGACCGGTTTTCGGGCAGGACCGTCGATTTCGATGCGAACGGCATCGGCCTGAGTACGCGCTTCGATCTGACCGACAGCCTGAGTCTCCGCGCGTCCGCAATGGCCTACGATTACGGCGTCGACCTGCGGCTGGACCGCAATCGCGCGATCCTCGAACTGCTGTCGTTCTCGCGCCTGAGCCTGATCAACAGCCTGGTCGATCACCGCGCACACGTCGCGCTCGGTCTCGATGCCGGCCCGCGGCGCTGGGAGTTCGAGCTCGGCACCTCGGAAGGCGCCGTCGACGGCGGCGAGTCGCGCTCCGTGACCGTCCGGCTCCTGACGCCCCTCGGCTCCGCGAGCGACGTCGAATTCGGTCTCGGTCTCGACGACTCCGATCTCTACGGCGACGTGACGTTCTTCTCGGTGTTCCTGTATTTCTACGGCGGCACCTGAGCCGACGCCTTGAAATCCGCGATCGCGCGTTCCCGCGCGCGCCGGACCGCAGCCGGGATCTTCGGGCCTTCGCATTCCCTTGCGATCTCCCCGGCGTCGACGGCCGAGGCCGCCGCGAACGCCTTGCGGAAGAAATCGGCCTGCGGGTAGCGCCGGTTCCCGAGACCGGCCCGGCCGCGCGCGTCCGCTTCGCAGCTCACGAGAAATTGCTCGAATCGCGCCGATCTGCGAAACGCGTCCGTTCGTTCCAGCACCTTCAGGATCGTCCTCGGACGCAACTCCGGCGCGCGGTGGACGTGTGTATGAAACCCGGCGACGAGCAGCGCGAGATCGCGGCAGGCCGCGGGGACCGGAAGGCGCTCCGCCATGCGGCGGATCAGCGTGCAGCCGCGCTCCTCGTGCCCGGGGTGGCTCGGAAGCCGGTGCGCCGGCGTGTTGCCCTTGCCGAGATCGTGGACCAACGCGGCGAACCGGACCTCGAGGTCCTCGCTCGCGGCCTCGGCCTGCTCCAGCACCATCATGACGTGCACGCCCGTGTCGATCTCCGGATGCCATTGCTCGGGCTGCGGCACGCCGAACAGCGCATCGACCTCGGGAAACACGACGCGCAGAGCGCCGCACTCGCGCAGTACTTCGAAATAGATACGGATGTCTCTGCTGCGCAGGGCGAGCTCGGTTTCCTTCCACACGCGCTCGGGCACGAGCGCGTCGGCTTCGCCGTCGTCGACCATGCGACGCATCAGCGCCATCGTGTCGTGGGCGATCGTGAAACCGTGTTCTCTGAACCGTGCGGCAAAGCGCGCAACGCGCAGGATACGAACGGGGTCTTCCGCAAACGCGTCGGAGACGTGCCTCAACACGCGATCCTCGATGTCGCGCAGTCCGTTCGCCGGGTCGATGAGCGTGCCGTCGCCGTCCTGCGCGATGGCATTGATCGTAAGATCCCGGCGCCGCAGGTCGTCTTCGATCGAAACGCCTGGCGAGTAGTCGAACGCGAAACCGTGGTAGCCCGGCGCCGTCTTGCGCTCGGTTCGGGCGAGTGCGTACTCCTCTTTCGTCTCCGGGTGCAGGAAGACCGGGAAGTCCCTGCCGACGCGCTGGTAGCCGAGGTCCTCGAGTTCCGCGGGCGTCGCGCCCACGACGCACCAGTCCCGTTCCCTGAACGGGATGCCGAGCTGCGCATCGCGAACGGCGCCGCCTACGAGATAGACCTGCATCGTGTCATAGTACCCGAATGCTCCGGACCGTCCTGATACTTGTCGCCGCGTTGCCGCTGGCAGGCTGTTACTACGCACAAGCGGCGAAGGGGCAGTGGGAACTCACGCGCAAGCGGGAACCGATCGCCGAGGTATTGGCCGACGACGACACGCCGGCCGGGCTCGCCGCGCGCCTGCGGCTCGTCCAGGAAGCACGCCGGTTCTCGATCGACGAACTCGGTTTGCCGGACAACAGGACGTACACGGCTTACGCGGATATCGAGCGCGACTACGTCCTGTGGAACGTGTTCGCCGCGCCCGAGTTCTCGCTCCAGCCGAAGACCTGGTGTTTCCCGATCGCCGGTTGCGTGAGCTACCGGGGCTATTTCTCGAAAGACGCCGCGGAGAAGGCAGCGCGCCGGCTCGCCGGCCGGGGGTTCGACGTGGCGGTTGGCGGCGTCGCGGCATACTCCACGCTCGGCAAGCTCCGGGACCCGGTTCTGAGCACGATGATGCACTGGGACGAAACGCGGCTGGTTGGCGTCTTGTTCCACGAGCTCGCGCACCAGGTGCTGTACGTCGGGGGCGACTCGGAATTCAACGAGTCTTTCGCGACGGCCGTCGAGGAGTTCGGGCTGCAGCGCTGGCTCGAGTCGCGCGGCACGCGCGACGAGATCGAGACCTACCGGGAGGCACGGCAATTGCGCCGGGCGCTCGTGAACCTCGTCGCCGACGCCCGCGACGAACTCGGCGAGATCTACGGCCGGCCGATCGACGACGACGAGAAGCGCCGCCTGAAGCAGGCGAGGTTCGCCGTCCTGCAAGCGGCGATCGCATCCCGGCTCGAAGCGGCGGGACGGGACGCCGGCGGGTGGCTGACGGGCGAGCTCAACAACGCGCGACTCGTATCGACGGTGCTCTACGAAGGCAGGCTGCCCGCCTTCCGGGCCGTTCTCGAGGACTGCGGCGGCGATCTCCCCTGTTTCTACGATGCGGCGAAAGCCATCGCCGCACTACCGCCGGACCGGCGAGACCGCCGCCTCGACGAGCTCGGCACGCCCTGATCCCGGATGCGCGGGCGCCCGGCGGGCGGCGAGCTGCGCGTCCGGGCCCGCGGCGGCGACGGTCTGCATCTCGTCGGAGATCCGCCGGATGTCGCCGGTCATGCGCCAGTGGAAGATGGCCTGCGCCGCGAGTACGCGCTTGACGTACCGGCGCGTCTCGTTGAACGGGATGTTCTCGATCCAGATGCGCGCGTCCTCGCCGCCGCCGGCAGGCAACCAGCGGTCCACGCGGTGCGGACCGGCGTTGTACGCCGCCGTGGCGAGCACGCGGTTGCCGCCGAAACGTTCGGCCATCTGGCCGAGGTACGCGGTTCCGAGCCGGATGTTGCTCACCGGGTCGGTCAGGGTCGCGAGGCCGGACCACGGCAGGCGGATCGCCTTCGCCACTTGCCGGCCGGTCTTCGGCATGAGCTGCATCAGGCCCACGGCGCCGGCGCTCGAACGCACGTCGCGCATGAACAGGCTCTCGCTGCGGGCGACCCCGTAGGCCCAGGTCGGCGAGATACGCGCGCTCGACGCATGGTTCTCGAATTCCCGTCTCCACGGCAACGGATAGCGGATCGACAGGTCGTCGTATTCGCCGAGGCCCGCCACCGTCGATATGGCGCGCGAATGCCATCCCCATCGATGCGCGAGAAGCGCCGCGCGCAGTCTTTCCGAAGCGTCGAGGCGGCGGACGGCGGCTTCCCATTCGGATCGGCCACGGCCGTCGAGTCCGACGAGGAACAGCTCGCGGGCGCGGACGATGTCCGGCCGCTTCGCGAGTTCCGAAAGCACGGCCGCGTCGGCTGCGATCCGGCTCTCGATCAGCGCATACTCCTCGCCGAGTTCGTCGGCGGCCAGGAATCCGTAGTAGCTGCGTTCCGAGCTGAGCCCCTGCAACGCGCTGCGCGCGTCTCGTGCATTGCCCGTGCGCTGCAATGCGATGGCCCGCCAGTAACGCCACTCCTCGGCGTCGCGCTCCGCGGGCTCCATGGCCGCAACGTCGATCAGGAGTCGCCGCCAGTTTTCGTCGCGCAGGCTCGAGCGTGCCCGCCAGCGCATCACTTCGCCGTCCTGTGCGGCCGCGGGCAGCCGCGCGAGCAGCCGATAGCCGCCCGGCAGCTTGTCGCGTGCGGTCCACAGGGCGATGTGCCGTTCGATGCCGAGTCGCTGCTCTTCCGAGAACCCGTATCGGGCGCGGACCCGGTTCCACAGACGCAGCGCCTGCACCGGGTCCCGGTAGGTCAGGCGCTCGGTCGCGTATTCGAGCTGCGCCCGGTAGGTCTCGCTGTCGGCCGACGGGTCGTGACCTGCGAGGAAGCGCTCGGGATTCGATTGCGCCTGAATCCAGCCTGCGGCCTCGTCGGCGTGTTGCCGGTCGATGTTCTTCGCCAGCCAGCGCGCCAGCCGGAATTCGCGCGCTTCGATCGCCAGTGCGAAGCGCTCGCGGTACTCGACCGGGCCGAGCAGTTCCCGGTCTGCGAGGTATTCGAAGACCGGATCGCATTCGGCGACTTGGCTGGTACCGACGAGCCACAGGTCGAGCGCGCGCGGCGTGGCGCGCGCGAAGCGGCCGGCGTCGATCTCGGCGAGCGCCGACAGGCAATCGAGCCTGGCCACCCCCAGACCGCGGTAGAAGCGGTCGTATACGTTCAGGAACGATGCGAGATCGCCCTTTTCGGCCAGTGACAGCGCGTACCGGTAACGCAGTTCGCGCGCCGGTTTCAGCGTCCCGTAGCGGTCGAGGAATGCCCGGACGTCGCCGGCCGGCACCCTGGCGAGGTTGGCGCGCAGCCAGCTGGCGCGCAGATCGGGCCAGAGAACGTAGTTTTCGAGTCGCTGCCGCTGTGCGGCGGAAAGACGGTCGACAGGGCGCCAGTCGCCCCGTTCGACGGCCTCGTGGACACGTTTGAAAATCTCGCGCTGTGTCGCGGAGCCGCTCGCCGGTGCGGGTGCCGCGACCAGCGCCAGCGTGACGAGGACGGCACCGGCATGTCGCAGATGACGATGCCGCCTACCGTCCCCGGATACCATCAGCAAGTGGCCTCGGCAATAGCCATCGTCGCGAAGCAGCCTTCTCCGACAGCCTAACGTATCTGCAGCATCAGTGAACGATCGCCGCGCCGCACCAGCAGGAACAGGATGCGATTGTCCTCGGCGATCGCGGCGAGATCGCGCAGGTTGCGAACGAGGACGCGGTTTACGGCCGTGATGACGTCGCCCGAACGCAAACCGCGCTGTGCGGCGGGACTGCCTTCCGCGACAGCCGTTACCTCGACGCCGTTGTCGCTCGACGTGCTCGCCGGCGCAAAGCTCGCACCGGCGAGACCCGGATGGATGCTGTCGCCCGCGAGAAGCTGATCTTCGGCGCGGCCCAGCTCGGCGGTCGTCGTACGCGTCTTGTTGTCGCGCATGTAGCGGATGCCGACGTTGTCGCCGGAGCGCAATAGCCCGATCGAGTTACGCAGCTCCGCTGCACTCGTGACCTGCTTGTCGTTGACGCCGACGATGATGTCGCCGACCTGCAGACCGGCTTTCTCGGCCGCCGACTCGGGAAACACGCGCGTCACGAGCGCACCGCCCTGGATGTCGGTATCCAGCGTCTTTGCCGCTTCGGGGTCGATCGACTGGATGTTGACGCCGAGCAGGCCGCGGCGGATCTCGCCGAAGTCGACGATCTGGCCCATGATCGAACTCGCGATCTCGGTCGGCACGGCGAAGCCGATGCCGACGTTGCCGCCGGAACGGCTGATGATCACCGAGTTGATGCCGATCAGCTCGCCGTTCATGTTGACGAGCGCGCCGCCCGAGTTGCCCGGGTTGATCGACGCGTCGGTCTGGATGAAGTCTTCGTAGCCCTCGCGGATGATGTTCGTCCGGCCGAGTGCGCTGACGATGCCGGACGTCACCGTGTGCGACAGTCCGTAGGGATTGCCGATCGCGATGACGAAGTCGCCGACACGCACGTCGTTGGAATCGCCGACGGGCATCTCCGTCAGGTCGTCGCCTTCGACCTTGATGACGGCGATGTCCGTGCCGGCATCGGAACCGACCAGCTCGGCCAGCAGTTCGCGGCCGTCCTCGAGCGTGACGTGAATCTCGTCGGCTTCGCCGACGACGTGATGATTGGTCAGGATGTAGCCGTTCTGCGCGTCGACGATGACGCCCGAGCCGGCGCCGCCCACCTCGCCCGAACGGCCGAACGGGCCGCGTCGGACGGTCGTGACGCGGATATTGACGACGGCGGGGGTAGCGGCCTCGACCAGGGGCGCGAGGCTCGTTACGGGCTTGCCGCCGACCGAGGACGGCAGCGCGGCGTGCGCCGCTCCGACGGACAGCAGCGCGAGCAACAGGCCGGTCCAGAGGAGTCGTGTCTTCGTCATCATAGTGCGCCTCGGAGATGCATTGCGTTTATTGAGATTCCAGCCGCGAGCCTGGGTTCGCGCAGTTGAATCGCCGGTGAATTATAGAAGATGCCCGGACACAACACAGGGTCGCGTCCGGGCAGGCTCGGGGCCGTGCGCGTCAGGCGGCTTCGACGGTAATACGCCGTGCCTGCACCTCGGGCGCCTTGGGGATCGTCACCTCGAGAATGCCGTCGGCGTACTTGGCGCCGATCCCTTCGGGATTCGCCGTCTCGGGGAGCGTGAAGCGGCGCAGGAAACGGCCCGCGGCGCGTTCGATGCGGCTGACGCCGGCTTCGTCGTCCGTCGCAATGGCGTGGCGCTCGCCCGAGACGCTCAGGACCCCGTTGTCCATCGAGACGTCGATGTCGTCGGCCTTGACGCCGGGTCCGTCCGCGCGCAGCACGAACCGGTCTTTTTCCTCTACGATATCGACGGCCGGTACCCAGTCGGCGACCGAGTTCCGGTCGTCGCGCGATACCTGCCGGCCACCGACGAGGCGGTCGAGGTCGCGATGGAGTGAATCCAGGTATGTCCAGGGTTCGAAACGCGTGATATTCATGATTTCCTCCGATCTGAGAAGCGTTGTCGGAGGCTGAAGTAGGGCCTGATTCCTGCGTTTCAAGAGCGTCGTCATGTGACAATAATCGCCACTATATGTAGTGGTTACGGTTTTTCACGAAAGTGTCATTTTTTTTCGTCTATTTTTAAAGCACTTACTCGTAAATATTTTGTAATAGTTTGTTTTTATTTAAGAAATAGCTAGGGAAAAAAAACCTCGAAGGGCTTGACAGTGAGGCGCTACGGGCATAATCTTGTGTCCACTTAGACACAACATCTTGTGTCTGATCAGTGGGGAAAAAGGCCGTCAACCGGCTCTCGTCGCGCGCACTCTGGCCGCCGGCGAGCGGGGCCTTATTCTCTCGAGAAAATATCGCGGGCAATAACAGCGCGTTGGGGTCTCCTAAGGGAGTACAGGGGAGAAACAGGACCTATGAAGTCGGCCGTCAATCTGGGTACGCACACGGTAACGGACATCGAATTTCAAGCCGCATCGCTCGATATCTGGGATGCGAAATATCGGCTCGCCGCCAAAGACGGCACGAACATCGACGAGACCATCGACGACACGTACAAGCGCGTGGCGCGGGCGCTGGCCAACGTCGAGGTCGAATCCAAGCGCGAGCAGTATTTCAACGAATTCGTCTGGGCGCTGCGTTCGGGCGCGATCCCGGCGGGCCGCATTATGTCGAATGCGGGCGCCCAGGAACACAAACCGGCGACGTCGACGATCAACTGCACGGTGTCGGGCACGGTCGGCGACTCGATGGACAACATCCTGAACAAGGTGCACGAGGCCGGCCTGACGTTGAAAGCGGGCTGCGGCATCGGCTACGAGTTCTCGACGCTGCGGCCGAAAGGCGCCTACGTGACGGGGGCCGGCGCGTACACGTCGGGCCCGCTGTCGTTCATGGATATCTACGACAAGATGTGTTTCACGGTGTCGTCGGCGGGCGGCCGCCGCGGTGCGCAGATGGGCACGTTCGACATCGGGCACCCGGACGTCATGGAGTTCATCCGGGCCAAGCGCGAGGACGGCCGTCTGCGGCAGTTCAACCTGTCGCTGCTGATTACCGACGAATTCATGCAGGCGGTCATCAACGAAGACGACTGGAAGCTCGCGTTCCCGGTGACGCCGAAGGAGGTCGAGGACGACAAGCTCGACGTCGAGGACGCGACCCAGTTCGTCTGGCGCGAGTGGCCCGAAGCCGGCAACTACGTGCGGAACGCCGAAGGCCTGGTCGCGTGCAAGGTGTACAGGACGTTGCCGGCGCGGCGCGTCTGGGACGTCATCATGGCCTCGACCTACGACTTTGCGGAGCCCGGCTTCGTGTTGATCGACAAGGTCAACGAGATGAACAACAACTGGTTCTGCGAGAACATCCGCGCAACCAATCCCTGCGGCGAGCAGCCGCTGCCGCCCTACGGTTCCTGCCTGCTGGGCTCGGTCAACCTGACCAAGTTCGTCGAGAAGCCGTTTACGGACGAGGCGGCGTTCGACTGGGAGACCTTCCGCAAGGTCGTCAAGGTCTTCACGCGCATGCTCGACAACGTCGTCGAGATCAACGGCCTGCCGCTGCCGCAGCAACGCAACGAAATCCAGAGGAAGCGCCGTCACGGCATGGGCTTCCTGGGGCTGGGGTCCACGATCACGATGTTGCGGATGAAGTACGGGGAGCCGGCGGCGGTCGAGTTCACCGAAGAGGTGGCCAAGCAGCTCGCACTCGCGGGCTGGGAGGAAGGCCTCGAGCTCGCGAAGGAAAAGGGCCCGGCCCCGATCATGAGCGAGAGTTTCGAGGTTACCGAGGAGATGCTCAGGAAGCGCCCCGAGATGCGCGCCGACAGTTACCAGGTGGGCGACAAGGTGCCGGGCCGCATCCTGCACGCGAAGTACAGCCGCTACATGCAGCGCGTCGCCGCGGAGAACCCGGAGCTCGTCGCGCAGCTGGCCGAGACGGGTTCACGTTTCACGCACCACAGCTCGATCGCGCCGACGGGCACCATATCGCTGTCGCTGGCGAACAATGCGTCCAACGGCATCGAGCCGAGTTTTGCGCATCACTACTTCCGCAACGTCATCCGCCAGGGCAAGAAGACGAAGGAAAAAGTCGATGTGTTCTCGTTCGAGTTGCTGGCCTATCGTGACATGATCGATGCCGACGCGATGCCGCCGTCGCCGGGCGGCGGGGAAGCGGCGAATGCCCTGCCGGACTACTTCATCACCGCCGACGAAGTCACGCCGACGCAGCACGTCGACATCCAGGCGGCCGCACAGAAGTGGATCGACTCGTCGATCTCGAAGACGGCGAATGTCCCGACGGAGTACCCGTACGGCGATTTCAAGGACATCTACCTGTACGCCTACGAGCAGGGGCTCAAGGGTTGCACGACCTTCCGTTTCAACCCCGAGGCGTTCCAGGGCGTTCTCGTAAAGGAGAAAGACCTCAGGAACACGACCTACACCTTCACGCTGGACGACGGCTCGACCGTCGATCTCAAGGGCGACGAAGAAATCGAGTACGACGGCGAAGTCCATACCGCCGCCAATCTGTTCGACGCGCTCAAAGAAGGCTATTACGGAAAATTCTAGACAATGATGAAAATCGACCAGAAGATCGTCGGCTACGCAGTCGGCCAGCCGGCGGAAGAGAAAGCCGAAGCCAGAAAGGAATTCCCGCGCGAGGGCGGGGGCGACCGCGCCGAAGTCATCCGCATGCACGAGAAGCTCGAGCGACCGGAGATGCTCGTCGGCTCGACCTACAAGGTGAAGACGCCGGTGTCCGACCATGCGATGTACGTGACGATCAACGACATCATCCTGAACGAGGGTACCGAGCACGAGAAGCGCCGCCCGTTCGAGATTTTCATCAACTCGAAAAACCTCGATCACTACCAGTGGATCGTGGCGCTGACGCGCATCATCTCGGCGGTGTTCCGCAAAGGCGGCGACGTGACCTTCCTCGTCGAGGAACTGAAAGCGGTTTTCGACCCGCGCGGCGGTTATTGGCAGGCGGGCGGCAGGTTCATGCCGTCGATCATCGCCGAGCTGGGGCACATCGTCGAGAAGCACCTGATCGCCATCGGCATGATGGCCGAGCCGGGTCTCGACGAGCACCAGAAGAAACTCGTCGAACAGAAACGCGCCGAGTTCGAAGAGGCGAGGAAGCAGACCGACGCGTTCTCCGAGAGCGAATACCCCGAAGGCGCGCAGCT
>JAKSCZ010000089.1 GCA_022360335.1 Pseudomonadota bacterium | reverse complement strand
GAGTTGAACGCGCTGACCCAAGTTAAGCTAATAAAGACCTTGGAAGAATTCGTTTTCAAACACCCACCCGTACAACAACATCTCGAAATCTTGCATTCCATCGCCCAGAACCAAGAAATTGAGCTTGTCTATCTGCCGGTATACGGAAATCAAGTCTGGGTCCAATATCCAAATCTGCTTAGAGTTGATTATCCCATTCCGGACTTAGACAAATCTAACGTTGAGGAGATTGTGGCCTTTTTCTCCACAGATACGATCCCGATAAGAATTGTCTCAATTTCTAATGACGTTCGAAATGCGATAGATACCACGTTAGAACAAGTTGTCGAAGATGGTAATTCCAACCACGTAAATCTGTATATAAGTCAACGCGCATACGCTCGATCCGATAGTGGACCTTCCGTTCAGGCCGCAGTATTGGTGGATGGTGTGGAGGTTGGCGGTTGGAAGTCTGGCGAATTAACTGAGAAAATTTCCACCGTCGGAAGTGATATTCCCATTGAATGGCCCGAGGTTTTGAACAACGCAGGCTACACAAAGCTGTCCAAGAAGAGTCTTGGTCGGTTAGATTTCTTGCCGGGAATAATGGACAGGTGGGATAGTGTTCGTACTGAGACCGTTGTCAATGCTAGGACGATTCTTGCCAGGACTGTTGAGGAAAGAAGTGCGTCGAAACTCGAGTTCTTGGGTATAAAGATTCCTTCAGCCCTAATAACTTCTGGCATTCCGATTGCACTGTGCGTCGTCATGATTCAATTTTTCTTGCACCTTCGGCACTTATCACATCTCACAAAAGGAATGGAAGAATTACGGAGTCACTCTTGGATTCCTCTCATGCGAGGCAAGCTGCCGCTTGCAGTCTCCGCCGCTGTCATAGTGGTACTGCCGCTATTCGTCATTTGTGCTCTTATTTTTGAAAGCTCAGGCTATGATGCCACTTCGATGACCTATCTATTCGGAGCGGTATTTATTCCAATCTCCTTATTGAGCTTTCATCAATTGATTGATTTGCGTTCAATGTTGCACGGAAAATAACGATGCCACCTAGGCGGGCTAGCATCCGGTACCAAAAGAAACACACTCGATCACTAGCCGCGGGTCGCCATTGTATCAGCCCACTGGCTGCCTTCGGCGGCAAAGTGGACGTTGGTTTTGATCTAATTTGACAGTGTTTGTCAGATCAAGTATCGACTTTCACAACTACACATCGATGTTGAGATCAAGCAGTTGCCTGCGAGTGATTGGCATACGTCGGCCAATCGGGCTCATATTCGTCGGCCTGGTTACCCCAGCAGGTCCACCTGTCTCTAGGGCCGCGGGCAAATAACTCAAGGTACGGACCAGGGCTGCAAGATTCGATGATTTCGTACTGCTCGTCTGGCTTTCGCGAATGTTCTCTTTTTCTTGTGCGCATGATGTTCACTTGGCGCCTGCCCGGGGCAAGGGTTCGAGCATTCTTCCCCTTTACGCCAAAGAGTATCAATTCGGTCGTATTGCGAAAGTAAAAACCAACGCCCCTTCCATCTGGGCCACCGTCCTTTCGTACTTTGTGCCAAACGAGATTGGTCTTGTAGGTGAATCCCCACGCATCCAAGACTTCCAAGCCCTCTTGCAGGAGAGCGTTCGGTACCCAGAGATACAGATGGGCAGTATCCCCTGTGACACTGCAAACAGGAATCTCTTTGATGGCCTCCAGCCCGAGAGTGGTGTATCGAGATAGTCGTCTGTGCTCAGGGGCGACTTTTCCGGTTTTGTTGATAAACTGCCACGGAGGATCGGCCAACAAGGTCGAGAATTTACGATCTCCAACAAACTCGGAGAAATCTCGAGCTGCAGACGCGTTGTCGTCTCTAAGACTCACTCTACCAGATCCTTGGTGATACCTAGTGCCAAGACGGGACAGCCACCATTCCGGCCAGCGTCCAGCCTTGGGAGAAGCTTCTCCATGTGCGTAGTGCTGGCACCATACTTTTTGTACACAGGGCGATTTGTCTCGTCACCGGACTTATCTAGGCAGTTTCCCAAGGTTCGAAACCAACTGTCCAGCGATGTGCTGCGCGTAACCAGAACACCCACACTGATTTTGTCATAGTCAAAAAAACCCCTGAACGCGGCCAGGTCTCTGTCAAACGTCTGATCCTTGCTGTTCCACTCCAGATCAAACGCGACTCGGTCCTTCAGGTAATCAACTTTGTGCGTATCGTAGCTGACTTCTTTGTCACGCGACTCGCCGTCTATTTCCTCCTCCAGGACCAACTTCGCTCTCAGTTGGGCTTCTTTCCAATGGAGAGGTCGCAGAATCTTGGATATCTTCTTCGGAATCGTGCTTTCGCTACCTCCGGGCATTCGGGCGTCTAGAGCCGTGATTCGAAAATCGAGCAAGGCAGAACAGAGCTCTTCGAACAAATGAGGGAATTCTCCAGACAGAATGGCAGATGCGTGTTTACTTTCGTAAACCTCATATACTTGGGAAATATCTTTGGGGACGTGTTCTTGCCAGCCCACGGATAGTCCATTACCGATTCCTAGCGATCGTCGGATATTATCACGAGGTTAGGTGGGCGTCGGCTGCTTCGATCCCTACGCGTCCGACGAGCAATCGACATTGCAGATCCACTGGCCGACCACCAAAAAAATAGGCGAGAGCGCGCCCACCATTTTATGCGATAATTAGCGGACCGAAGAGGGGCGGCAACCCCTCGACGGCCCTGACCACCGCTAGCAACGGCACTGCTAACAATGGCTTACGATATGCTATCAGAGCAAAACG
>JAKSCZ010000020.1 GCA_022360335.1 Pseudomonadota bacterium | reverse complement strand
GTCACCGGCATCGTTTTCGTCGCGGTGAACCTGTTCATGGCCTACGCGATCCTGAAATTCCGCCACAAGAAAGGCCAGAAAGCCGATTACGAGCCGGAAAACAAGAAACTCGAATGGTGGCTGACCGGCATTACCGCCGTCGGTGTCGCGGCCATGCTCGCGCCGGGCCTGTTCGTCTGGGCGAAGTTCGTCGAGGTGCCCGACGAAGCGCACGTCGTCGAGGCCGTCGGTCAGCAGTGGCACTGGTCCTATCGCCTGCCCGGTGAAGACGGCGAGCTGGGTGAGGTGGACGCCGAGCGCATCTCGGCCGACAACCCGTTCGGCATGGACCCCGACGACCCGAACGGCCGGGACGACATCCTGGTTCACAGCGCGGAAATCCATGTCCCGGTGGACAAACCGGTCAAGTTCCTGCTGCGCTCGAAGGACGTGCTTCACAACTTCACGGTCGCGCAGTTTCGCGTCAAGATGGACCTCGTCCCGGGCATGCAGACCTACCTGTGGCTGACGCCGACCCGGACGGGGCGTTTCGAAGTCCTCTGCGAAGAGCTGTGCGGCATCGGCCACCACACGATGCGCGGCGCCGTCATCGTCGACGAGCCGGACGATTACGAAGCCTGGCTCGCGAAGCAGACGAGTTTCGCGGCGCAGATGAGCAAACCGGCCGGCAACGCCGCAGTCGGTGCGGCGCAGTACGGCGTTTGCGCGGCGTGCCACGGCCAGCAGGGCGAGGGCATCGCCGCGATGAACGCACCCAAGCTCACCGGGCAGTCGGCCTGGTACCTCAAGCGGCAGATCATGAATTACAAGAACGGGCTGCGCGGCACGCAGGAGGGCGACACGTTCGGTCAGCAGATGATCGGCATGGTCGCGACGCTCGCCGACGAACAGGCCGTCGACAACGTCGTCGCGCATATTCGCAGCCTGCCCGACAACCCGGCACAGACGACGATCACGGGCGACGTGGCGGACGGGGAAGACGAGTATCGCGTCTGCGCCTATTGCCACGGCAAGGACGGCATGGGCGTCCAGGCGATGAACGCGCCGCGGCTCGCCGGGATGTCGGACTGGTATCTCGAGCGGCAGCTTCTGAGTTTCAGGGACAATATCCGCGGCTCGCATCCAGAGGACTACTACGGATTCCAGATGGGGCTGATGGGTCAGTCGCTCTTCGACGAACAGGCGGTGAAGGACCTCGTCGCCTATATCAACACGCTATAGGGCCGGGTTTATGTCTTACGTTGCCATCGCCGATCGTGACCACGAGCAGGACCACCACGATCCGCAAACGTTCATCACGAAGTACGTCTGGAGCCAGGACCACAAGGTCATCGCGATCCAGTACGGCATCACGGCGATCTTCGTCGGCCTGATCGCACTGGGGCTGTCCGCGATGATGCGGCTGCAGCTCGGCTTCCCGGACCAGTTCTCGTTCATCAACCCCGAGAACTACTACCAGTTCGTCACGATGCACGGGATGATCATGGTGATCTACCTGCTGACGGCGCTGTTCCTCGGCGGCTTCGGCAACTACCTGATCCCGCTCATGTGCGGCTCGCGGGACATGGTGTTCCCGTACATGAACATGCTCAGCTACTGGGTGTACCTGCTGTCGGTCGTCATCCTGCTCATCAGCTTCTTCGTGCCGGGCGGCTCGACCGGCGCCGGCTGGACGCTGTATCCGCCGCAGGCCATCATGCAGGGCACGCCCGGCATCGACTGGGGCATCATTCTGATGTTGCTGTCGCTCGCGGTCTTTATCGTCGCGTTCACGATGGGCGGCCTCAACTACGTCACGACCGTGCTGCAGGCCCGCTGCCGCGGCATGACGC
>JAKSCZ010000205.1 GCA_022360335.1 Pseudomonadota bacterium | reverse complement strand
GGGGCGCTTCGTAGACGGTCGTCGGCACCGTCGACTTCCAGCCGAATACGATCATGACGATCGAGGTCAGGATCAATAGCGAGAATATCCCCTTGTATGCATTCTCGCCGAGTTTCGACACGAGGTCGTTACGCGTGCCGGGCGCTGCGGCCCGGAAAAGGTGGACGACACAGAAAATCGTGATACCTGCGAGGAACAAGGACATGCGTATCGCTCCGCCGTGATTGGAAAGACGGAGTGAGTATACTGCGCATCGATCGCCGGAAGCGCAACACTCGGTATTTCGGCCCCGGATTCCGGTCCGGGCCGCGTGTCCCGGCGCCTTCCGGTTCCTCGAATGCACACTCGTCGCCTTAACCGGCGAGGTGTCAAGGAGTTTGTGGTGCCCAGGAGAGGACTTGAACCTCCACGGGGTTACCCCCACTAGCACCTGAAGCTAGCGCGTCTACCAATTCCGCCACCTGGGCAACAGGGCTTCTCCACCCGCCGTCGGCGAGGCCGCTGAAGGCGGGTGGAGAAGCCCTCGCGGGAACTGCGTACAATGCGGCCCCTGCGGGTCGCGCACTGTACGAAAGCGCCGCCTGCCTGTCAATCGAGGATTCCGATAAGCCCGGGGAGGCGTGGCGCGTGGCGCGCAAGTCGAAAAGAAGCCAAAAACCGCATAAGGGCAAGCCTTACAGGCACCCGGTCCCGGGCCCGAATCAGCTGATCGACTTCCTTCAGGAGGCCGGCAGGCCGGTCGGGGCCGACGCCATCCTGAGAGCGTTCGGCCTCAAGGGTCAACGGATGCGTTCGCAACTCGTCGACAGGCTGAATTCGATGCTGCGCTCCGGCCGGATTATCGAGAACCGACGAGGCGAGTATTGCCTGACGGCCAAACTCGACCTCGTCACCGGCACCGTCAGCGGCCATCGCGACGGTTTCGGTTTCGTCGTCAGAGACGACCGCGAGACGGACGACGTCTACCTGTCGGCCCGGGAGATGAGACCGCTGTTCGACGGCGATCGGGTCGCTGTACGGATCGTCGGCAGGGATCGCCGCGGCCGGCCGGAAGGCGGCCTCGTCGACGTACTCGAACGCGGCACGCGGCGGGTCGCCGGACGGTTCATACGCGAGCGCGGTATCGGTCTCGTCATCCCCGACAACTCGAGGATCGCGCATCGTATCCTCATCCCGAAAGACGAGTGGAACGGCGCCGGGGAAGGCCAGATGGTCGTGGCGGAGATCGTCGATTACCCGACCCGTGTGGAACAGGCAACCGGCCGCATCGTCGAGATCATCGGCCGGCCGGACGACAAGGGCATCGCCACGGACGTTGCGATCCACTCGCACGCGATTCCGCACAGGTGGCCGCGGGCCGTGCTCGACGAGATCGGGAAATACGGCGCGACGGTGCCCCCCAGGGCCAAGGAGGGACGCTACGATCTCAGGGATTTCGATCTCGTCACGATCGACGGCGCCGATGCGCGCGATTTCGACGATGCGGTCCTGTGCGAGCGCGAGGGCGACGGCTGGCGTCTGTACGTCGCGATCGCCGACGTCTCCCACTACGTGAAGGTCGGTTCCGCGCTCGACAGGGAGGCCGCGAAGCGCGGGACGTCGGTCTACTTCCCGGATCGCGTGGTGCCGATGCTGCCCGAGGTGCTGTCGAACGGCTTGTGTTCTCTGAATCCGAAAGTCGATCGGCTCTGCATGGTATGCGAGATGCGCGTCAGCGCCCGGGGCAAGGTGACCGGCTCCGAATTCTACGAAGCCGTCATGCGTTCGAGGGCGAGGCTGACCTACGGCGAGGTCCGGGCATTTCTGGACGGCAGATCGGATCGATCCGTGCACCGTTCCTTGCAGGGCCCGATACGCGAATTGCACGCGCTGTACCGGGCACTGGCCGGGGCCCGCAGTCGGCGCGGCGCGATCGAACTCGACCTGCCGCAGACCCGGTTCAGGCTCGACGGGGACGGAGAGATAGAGCGCATCGAAGTCGTGCCCCGAAACGACGCGCACCGACTGATCGAGGAATGCATGATCGCCGCCAACGTGGAGGCGGCGAAGTTCCTCAAACGGCACCGCATCCCCGGCCTGTTCCGTGTTCATGCGCAGCCCGACCCGGAGCGCTTCGGCGAATTGCGGCTGTTCCTGACGTCGCTCGGTCTCGAGGTCGCGCACCCGGAGCACGTGCGACCGCGCGACTTCACGAAGATCATTCGGCAGACGGCCGACCGCCCCGATGCGACGGCCATCATGACGACGATGCTCCGGTCGCTGGCACATGCGGAGTATTCCCCTGCCGACATCGGCCATTTCGGGCTCGCGCTCGACTCCTACGCGCACTTCACGTCGCCGATCCGGCGCTATCCGGACCTTCTCGTCCATCGCGCGATCCGGCACGTGGTCCGCGGCGGCAAGCCCGGGCGCCATGCCTACGATACGCGTGAGATGGAGCGGCTGGGGACGATGAGTTCGGCGCAGGAGAAGCGCGCCGAGGAGGCGACGCGCGATGTCGAGGCCTGGCTCAAGTGCCGGTACATGGAGCAACACCTCGGCGACGAGTTCGACGGCGTCGTCACCGGGGTCGCCAACTTCGGCGTGTTCGTACAGATCACGGAGCTCCTGACCGATGGGCTCGTGCACGTGACGAGCCTGTCCAACGACTACTATCACTTCGACGCCGGCTCGCAGCGTCTCGTCGGGGAACGCACGGGCCGGCAGTATCGGCTCGGCGACCGTATGCGCATCCGGGTGAGCCGCGTCGACATGGATGCGCGGCGCATCGACTTCCGGCCCGCGGAGCAGCGACGCCGGTGAGCAGGTCCCGGTACGTCACGGGTCTGCGGGCCGTCGAGCGCTTGCTGGCCGGCGATACCGCCGGTATCCGCCGCATCTATGCGGAATACCGGACCGCGAATCCGCGCGTCGAGGCGGTAAAGGAAGCGGCAAGGCGCAGCGGCATTGAGGTCCGGGCGGCCAATCGGGCGCGTCTGGCGCAGTTGAGCGGCGAGGCGCGGCATCAGGGCATCGTGGCCGAAGTCCGGCGCAATGCGATCATGGACGAAGCGGGATTGAGGACGCTCGTCGAAAGCCGGCTCGGTGAGGGCGCATCGCTGCTCCTGCTGTTGCTCGACGGCCTGCAGGATCCCCACAACCT
>JAKSCZ010000219.1 GCA_022360335.1 Pseudomonadota bacterium | reverse complement strand
GGCAACGACGGGTTTCGTCACGTGAGCCTTGATGTAATCGGCCGCCGCTTCCTCGTCCGTGCCGCCGATTTCGCCGACCATGATGACGCCCTCGGTATCCGCGTCGGCTTCGAACAGCTCCAGGCAATCGATGAAGTTCATGCCGCGCACCGGATCGCCGCCGATGCCGATGCAGGTGGTCTGGCCGAGACCGTTCGTCGTCGTCTGGTACACCGCCTCGTACGTCAGCGTGCCCGAACGCGACACCACACCGATGCGGCCCGGCTCGTGAATGAAGCCCGGCATGATGCCGATCTTGCACTCGCCCGGGGTGATGATCCCGGGGCAGTTCGGTCCGATCAGCCGGCAGTCGTAGTCGGCGAGCGCCGACTTGACCTTGACCATGTCGTTGACCGGGATGCCCTCGGTGATGCAGACGATCAGTCCGACGCCCGCGTCGGCGGCTTCGAGGATCGCATCGGCCGCGAACGGCGGCGGCACGTAGATCATGCTGACGTCGGCGCCGGTCCCGGCGACGGCTTCGCGCATCGTGTTGTAGACCGGGACGCCGAGGTGCTTCCGGCCCCCGCGGCCCGGCGTGACGCCGGCCACGACCTGCGTGCCGTACTCGATGCACTGCCCGGTGTGGAAGGATCCCTGGTTGCCGGTGATCCCCTGGCATACGATCCTGCTGTCTTTGTCGACCAATACGCTCATGTGAACTCTCTCAGCGCCGCAATCGCGGCCGAAATCGCGGCTAAAGCCGCTCCTACGATCATCGGATTATCCGCAATCGCGGCTAAAGCCGCTCCTACGGTCATCGGATCATCCGCAATCGCGGCTAAAGCCGCTCCTACGGTCGTCGGGTTATCCGGCTGCCGCGACGGCTTTCCTGGCGGCATCGGTCAGGTCCTCCGCCGCGATGATGTCCAGTCCGCTGCCCGCAAGCAAGTCGCGCCCCGTGTCGACGTTGGTACCCTCGAGGCGGACGACGACGGGCACGCTGACGCCGACCTCCCTGACCGCCGTGATGATGCCTTCGGCGATCAGGTCGCAACGCACGATACCGCCGAAGATGTTGACGAGGATCGCCTCGACACTCTCGTTCGACAGGATCAGTTTGAAGGCCGCCGCGACACGTTCCGCCGTGGCGCCGCCGCCGACGTCGAGAAAGTTCGCCGGCTCGCCGCCGTGCAGCTTGATGAGGTCCATCGTCGCCATCGCGAGTCCGGCGCCGTTGACCATGCAGGCGATGTTGCCGTCGAGCGAGACGTAGTTCAGATCGTGCTCGGCCGCCTTGCGCTCCGCCTCGTCCTCCTGCGACTTGTCTCTCAGCTCGGCGATCTTCGGCTGGCGGAACAGCGCACTGCCGTCGATGTTGATCTTGCCGTCGAGCGCGACGATGTCGCCCGCCTTCGTCGTGATCAGCGGATTGACTTCGATCAGGCTCGCGTCGCAGTCGAGATAGAGTGCGTACATCTTCTTGATCAGGTCGCCGAACTGGCGCATCTGCCGCTGGTCGAGATCGAGACCGAAAGCCAGCTGGCGCGCCTGGTAATCCTGGAGGCCGGCGTCCGGGGCGATCGCGACCGAGAAGATCTTCCCGGGGGTTTCTTCGGCGACCTTCTCGATGTCCATGCCGCCCGCGGCCGACGCGATGAACGAGATTCGGCTGACCTCGCGGTCGACGAGCATGCTGAGGTAGAGCTCCCGGTCGATGTCCGAGCCCTGCTCGATGTACACCGTGTTGACGGGCAGTCCGTCCGCTCCGGTCTGGTGGGTGACGAGCGTGCTGCCCAGCATCTTGTCGGTGTGCTCGCGAACGTCGTCCAGCGTGCGCGCCAGCTTGACGCCGCCGGCCTTGCCGCGTCCACCCGCATGGACCTGCGCCTTGACGACCCAGAGCCCGCCGCCCAGTTCCTGGGCCGCCTTGACCGCCGCATTCGGCGACTCGGCCGGGATGCCGCGCGGCACCGGGATGCCGTAGTCGGCGAACAATCGCTTGGACTGGTATTCGTGGAGATTCATCGGGTT
>JAKSCZ010000003.1 GCA_022360335.1 Pseudomonadota bacterium | reverse complement strand
TCCGGCCGACGTCGCTTTCGTCGAATCGCAGCTGCGGCGTGAAAACGTCGATACGGCCGGTCTCGATATCTGGGCGACGAACCAGACGACGGCGCCGGCGACCTGGTCGAACGGCCGGTCCGTGCGCGACCTGTTGCCGCTCTATACGGAGCTGACGCCGGGCGCTGCGGCGGTCAACCTGTGCGTCAACGACGACGAGATCGTGAATTTCAATCACAACGCCCCCGCCGAATGGCGATACTTCCGGTTCACGCTCTCCGGCGCGCAGGCGCTGACGCTCACCGCCCAGGCCAATCCGCTGCCCCCGGATCTCATGCCGACGGCCGATGAGCGGGACCGCTCGGATCCGGACTTCTTCCTGTATCGCAACGGGCAGTTCGTTCGGTCGGGGATCTCCGGCGCCGACGACCGGGAGGTTTTCGATATGGGAACGCTGTCCGCGGGAACCTACGTGGTCGCGTTCCACGACTGGCGCTACGACGATGACGACAGCCCGGTCGATCCGCCCGCCAAGCACCCGGACTACCCGTCACGGGTGTGCTTCGACTTCACATTGAACTAGGTGAACGACATGATCAAGAACAGCGCGATGGCATTTCTGGCATTCGCCGCGCTCGGCCTCGCGGGCTGCGGCGGCGTTGACGAGCCGGCTGCGAACGGGAGTGCAGCGGACAAGACGGCCGACAGGACGCGAGTGGCCGATTCGTCTCGAGAGGAGGGTTTTGCGCGTATTCCGGCAACGCCGGCATCGCCGTTCCAGTTCGATTACAAGCTGATCGGCACACCGATCGTCGGCAGCCCGGTTTCCTTCGATCTGCAGGTCAAATCGATGCTCGGCGACATGCCCATCGATATCGGCTACCAGGCGGTCGATTCGGCGGCGTTGACCCTGCCTGACGCGCAGCCGCGCAGGTTCACCGCAGCGCCGCTCGCGGGTGAGGAGTTCGTCCGCGAGCGCGTCACCGTGATCCCGCAGCGCGAAGGCCGCATG
The DNA here is from genome assembly GCA_022360335.1 of Pseudomonadota bacterium. Lineage (GTDB taxonomy): Bacteria > Pseudomonadota > Gammaproteobacteria > Steroidobacterales > Woeseiaceae > UBA1847. Next base: position 1,267 of record JAKSCZ010000003.1, on the reverse strand, counting down.
TATTTCAACGTCAGCGCGTCCGTGATGACGAGCGACGGTACGACGTCGACCGTCATCTCGATTCCCCTGCACGTCGGCGACGTCGACACGGGACTCGTCGAGCACGGCGAATTGCAGACCGACGCCGAGGGGAATACGACGCGCGTGCTGCGCCGGGACGAATAGGGGAAATTTTCCCAATTAATTTTCCAGAATTGAAGTTGCGTCACAGATCATGACGCCCATCCTGTTCTAGAGTAATGGCCAGGCTGCAGGACGAGCTGGCCATATGCACCGCGATTTGAGGGAAAAAATCAGGGCTGCAACCGGGGAGCCGGGCATTACCCGCCCGGATCTCATCCGGCTTCTGGAGTCGATCGACGCGCATTATGACAAAATGGAAGCGACGATCGCCCGGTCGCTCCGGACCCGGACCCCCATCGAGGCCATCTTCGACAGCGTGACCGACGGGCTGCTGTCCGTAGCCGAAGACGGTCGCATCCGCAACTGCAACAAGGTCTGTACCCGCTACTTCGGCAAGCCCCGCAGGGAACTGATCGGCTCGCACATCGGCGATTTCCTGCCCGATCTCGGCGACACGCCGCTCGCGGACTACCTTGCGCCGTTCATGACGAGTCTCGACGACACGAACATCAAACGCGCCCGTGGCGAAGTCGTCGCTATGAGCGCGGAGGGCGAGACGTTCCACTCCGAGCTCAAGGCGAACAGGCTCGAGACGGCCGACGGCGAGGTCTACGTCATCAGTCTGCGCGACGTATCCGACCGCAGAATGGCGGAGATCGCGTTGCGAGAGAACGAGGAACGCTATCGCACGCTCGTCGAGAACGCACCGGAGGCCATCATCGTGTTCGACGTCGACGAAAACCGTTTCGTCGACGCCAACGACATCGCGTGCACGCTGTTCAACCTGTCGCGAGCGAGGCTGTTGAGCGCCGGTCCCGAGGCGATCAGTCCGGAGACGCAGCCGGACGGAACGCCGTCGTTCGGCGTGCGCCGCGGCTACGTCGATGCCGCGCTGAACGGCGAACACCCGATATTCGAGTGGCTGCACAAGGACTCGAACGGCCGCCGGATTCCCTGCGAGGTGCGGTTCAGCCGTCTGCCCAGCGACGACCGGCGACTGATACGCGTCAGCATCACCGACATCGGGGAGCGCAAGCGCAACGAGGCGCTGGCACACGCGCAGAACAAGGTGCTCGAGATGATCGCCGCCGGTACGCCGGTCGACCGGACATTGCGCGCGATCTGCCGGTTCGTCGAGAAGACG
>JAKSCZ010000467.1 GCA_022360335.1 Pseudomonadota bacterium | reverse complement strand
TCGGGGTTGTTCGGATCGACGGCGGACTGATGACCGTCACCGAACAGGGTCACAAACCAGTCCGAGCTGCGAATACCGACATTGTTGTCCGTGCGCGACGGCCCGCCGTGACTGTTATTGTCCTGCGTGCCGCCGTAAACGTTGTAGAACGGTTCGTCGTAGTCGACCGCCACTTTGTAGTATTGCGTGATCGGCATATTGCCGATGAAGCGCCACGTCTCACCGAGATCGAAGCTCTCGTAAAGGCCGCCGTCGTTACCGACGAACAAGTAATCTTCGTCGTCCGGATCGAAGGCCATCGCATGATGGTCGACGTGTTTCGAGTCGTGTTGCAGCTTCGTGAACGTCTTGCCTCCGTCGTCGGTAACGTGCAGATGAACGTCGGCCTGATACACGCGGTCGAACGCGTGCGGGCTGGCGAACAATTCCTGGTAATAGTGCGGGCCGGTGCCGCTCGAAAGGTATTCGTTGCGTTTTTCCCAGGTTTCGCCGCCGTCGGCCGAGCGCCAGAATCCGCCCTTGCGATTTGCGAGTTCGATGGTCGCATAGAGCACGTCCGGGTCGATCGGCGAAATCGCAATGCCGGTTTTGCCCATGTTTTCCTCCGGCAGCCCCTCTGTGAGCTGCCGCCAGGTCTCGCCGCCGTCGGTCGATTTGTGGATGCCGGTCCCGGGACCGCCGTCCATCAGCACGGCAACGTTGCGGTAGCGCTGCCACGTCACGGCGAACATGACGTCGGGATCGCGCGGGTCCATCAGCACTTCGGACACGCCCGTGTACCGATCGTCGATATCGGTATTGCCGATCCCGTCACCCAGGATTTTGCGCCAGGTCTCGCCGCCGTCGGTGGACTTGAACAAGCCGCGGTCGCCGCCGCCGGACCAGAGGGGTCCCTGCGCCGCAACGAACACCGTATCGGAGTCGCGCGGGTCGATTCGGATCATGCCGATGTGCTCGGAGTTCTCGAGCCCCATGTTCTTCCAGTTCTTTCCGCCGTCACGGCTGCGATACACGCCCGAGCCGTAACCGACGTGCCGGCCCGACACGTTTTCGCCCGTGCCGACCCAGATCGTGTTCGGATTGTCGGGATCGATCGCGATGCAGCCGATCGAATACGAATCCTCGTCGTCGAATATCGGCGTCCAGGTCGTGCCCCGGTTCGTCGTTTTCCACACGCCGCCGCTGCCGACCGCGACGTACCAGATCGACCGGTCGCTCGGGTCGATCGCAATGTCGGCGATGCGGCCTGCCATGAAGGACGGACCGATGCTGCGAAACTCGAGCCCCTTGAACGTGGCCTCGTTGAATCCCGGTTCGGTGTCTTGTTCGTCGTCCGCGGCGAAGGCGGGGAAGTGCATCAGCGCCGCACACGCGGCAAGACAGACGATTCGGCTCATGGCGATCCTCTTGATTGTTCTACCCCGGCGCGGCTGCGCCGGCCGATCGGTGCGATTCTACCGGACACGGCGTGCGGAGGCAGCTTTCCGCATCTCCGGCGACACGGCGACGAGGTCGATCGGGCCCGTGTACGATGAATACCGGCCCGGAAACCTCGATAATGGGAGGCACCGGGGAATCGGGATTGCAGTCGGTATTCGAATGGACACGATCGGTCTGGAAGGAGCCGCACGCGAGCGCGTTATGGGCAACGTCCCGGCGATACCTGCGGCGCTGTTCTCCTGCATCGTCTTCGCTCTGGCACCGGATAGCGCCGGATCGCTGGCGGAGGAGATCGAGGAGATCTCCGTGACGGCCGTTCGGCGGGTCGTTTCCGGGGATTCGGTCACGCTGAGCCTGGACCGGGCTCAGGACGTACTCGCACGGCAGCTCCCCCTGATCACGAATGCGCTCGAAGACCTGCCCGGAGTCGCGGTTCAGCAGACGACGCCCGGCCAGGGGGCGGCGATTGTCAGGGGACTGAAGGGTTCTGCCGTACTCCACGTGGTGGACGGCATTCGCCTTAACAACGCATTGTTCAGGAGTGCACCGACGCAGTACCTGGCACTCGTATCGCCGAGCATCGTCGAGACTGTCGAGGTCATTCGCGGATCGCCCGCGTCGCTGTACGGCAGCGATGCGATCGGCGGTGTCGTGTACGCGGTCACGCGCAGGCCCGATCCCGAAGTCATCGAGGGACGGGGTATGGGCGAGGCCCGGGCAAGCGCGGATTCGGCAAGCCGGTTTCGCCGCTTGGGCCTGACGTATGACGCGCCGTTTGCAGCCGGTTTCGCGAGCATCAGTGTCGATTGGTCGGAATCCGGGAACCGCAGAACCGGTCATGGCGAGCGGGTGCCGTACACGGGGTATTCGTCGAAGGCCGTGCGATCGTTGTTCGGGGGCGCCACGCCGTCGGGCGGCGAATGGTACCTGGATCTGCATTTTCTGGAGCAGCCCCGCACGCCGCGGGTGGACGAGCTCGTTCCGGGGTTTGGACAGAGCGAACCGTCGTCGTCCGAATTCTCCTTCAATCCCAACTCGAGGGCGTTTGCGCACTGGCACCACGACCGGCGAGCGGGCCCCTTCGGCCTCGACTGGAAGATGGATTGGGCATGGCAGCGGATCGTCGACGACAGGACTACTCGCGGCTTCGGCGAGACGATCCGGTCGCACGAGTCCAATCGCAGCGACCTCCTCGGCGTCTCGGTGTCGGCAAGTCGCGGTTCGCTTCGCGAATCCTGGCTGGTGGGTACCGATATCTACTACGACGAGGTGCAGAGCAGCAAACTGATCGAGGATCTGGACACCGGCGAGATCCGAAGTGGCGTTTCACGCTTCCCCGACGGCTCGGACGTCCTGCAATTCTCGTTGTTCGGCAACGCAGCCTGGCGGCCGGTTCCCCGCCATTCGGTGAGTGCCGGGCTGCGCCTGACTGCCGTCAGAACGACTTTGCCGCGGACGCCCTCATCGGCAGGATTTCGCAGGACGGTTCGCGATGCGAGCGGGGATCTCGGCTGGAGTTTCGAACCCGCTACGGACTGGCGCTTGAGGTCGAACGTCGGTTTCGGTTTCCGCGCGCCGAACATATTCGATCTCGGCACGCTCGGAAGCCGGCCCGGGAACAGATTCAACGTGCCGAATCCGAACCTGGACTCGGAACGCGTCGTTCACGTCGACGCGGGCGTCGATTACCGGAGCGTTTCCGCCGAATTCTCGCTGGCGGTTTTCGGGATGCGCTACCGGGACAAGATCACGACCGTCTTCACGGGCGAGGAGACTGCCGAAGGTCGCGACACGGTGACCAGCGCCAACGTCGGGGAGGCGGTGCTGTTCGGCGGCGAGGCCGGATATCGCGTCTCCTTCGGCAACTGGACCGTCGACGGAAACCTGAGCTACGTCCGGGGTTCCGAGTCGAACGACGATGCGGCGTCCATGCCGGCGGACCGGATTCCGCCACTGAACGGCTCGTTGTCCCTGCAATTCGACCCCGGGACGTCTGCCGCGTGGTCGATGTGGGTCCGGTTCGCGGGCAGGCAGACGAGGCTCAGCGAGCGCGATCGCCGGGACAGCCGCATCGACCCGCTCGGCACGCCGGGCTGGGCGAGTATCGGTACCCGATTGGTGTGGCGGCCCGACGACGCGTGGCGCCTGTCCTTCTCCGTGGACAACGTCCTGGATCGCGGATACCGGGTCCACGGGTCCGGCATCGATGCGCCGGGTGCGAACCTGGCCATCGAGGCCCGCTACACGTGGCGCTGATACGCGGATCGCAGGCCGACCAGGATGGCCCGTACGCCATAGCGCCACAGGCACTCGGCCCTGAAGCCCGAACCGCGCATCCACTCGAGGTGGCGCTCGACCGAATCCGGACGATCGCCCCTGGAGCCGTGTAATGCCCGGTAGGCACGACGGCAAAAATCGTCCGCCAGCGAAGGGAATCCCCGGGCGGTACGTGCAAGATTCTCCACGGCGACGTAGAGTCGAAACGTCTCTTGCTCGTGAAGTTCGATTCGATCGCTCAAAACAAACAGACCGCCCGGCTGTAAGGCTTCGTATACGCGATCGATGACGAGCGGCTTACGGGCGCGGGGAACGTGATGCAGCGACTGGACCGCGATGACGAGGTCGAAACCGTCTCCGACATCCTGCGTCCAGTCTCCGTCCAGGGGGCACTCGACGAACTCCGCCCTTTCCCCGTACGGGGAAAGCTTGCGGCGCGCTTTCGCGAGCGAAACAGGTGAGATGTCCAGGCATACGACACGGGCGTCTGCGAATTTCTGAAGAATCGACTCCGCCAGTACGCCCGGGCCGCAACCCAGGTCGAGAACCCTTCGGGGCGGCCGAACGGAGGCCAGCGCATGCACGAGCCGGCACTGGTCGTCCCTCAGCGGATTGCTTGCGGTGGGCAGGGGCAACCACCGCGAAGCCAGCGGGCCTTGCTTCCAGAGGTCGCTCTTACCGGTCATGCCGGCCGCCCCCGGTCGTTCGGGCCGCCGTCCCATCCGGCCCGGAATCCGTTGCACGTTCCATACTCGTCGAAGGCCACGATTGCCGCAGCAAGTTGAATATCAGGTCCTTGTATTCCCATCCGATGGCGCGGGCGGCTATACAGCTCAAACTGTCCTGCCGGTCGCGGCCGGGCCGCCCCGGCCCCGTCATGTTGGGCTTCATGTTTACGTCGAAGAGCCGAAAGTCGCCTTGCGCGGTCGCCCTGCAATCGATCCTGATCGCTGCTTTTCCGCGGATGAATTCCGCAGCGCGCTCGCATTCGCGGACCAGCCTTGCCAGATGGTCGTCGCATTCGGTCCCGGTTCGAAGCAAGGCGCTGTTGCCGGTGACGGCGACCACACCGCTGTACGGCGCTATGCCGTCTCTGTGATTGAATCGCTCGACGACCGGCATGGCCCAGTAGTTCGACTTCGACACTTCGGCGCCGCGCAGACCGTAGCCGCCCGGCGGCATCACCGTCAGGGTGATCTCCTTTCCCGGCAGGAACTCTTCCAGGATCACGAGTTCGCCGTACTTCGCGTGGCTTTCGCCGTCTTCGACGGTCCTGGCCGAAAGCAGGCCGGCAACGGCGC
>JAKSCZ010000152.1 GCA_022360335.1 Pseudomonadota bacterium | reverse complement strand
TCGGCGGCAGACGGCTCAGGTCCGCGACCACGCGATCGAGCGCCGCCCTGTCGGGATAAGACGCCTGTTGCGAGGCCGGGAAACCCTGCCAGCTGGCGGGATGCCAATCGGTTCCGGGGATGGTTCTGCTCACTGCCGTTTTGCCGCCTGGATAAAGCGCGGACTATGCCATGGGGCATCATCCGACACAAAAGTTTCTCTTGTGATCAACAACTTGGCGGCCGCCCGACCCGGGGTGTGGAAAGCCCCCTGCGACAGTGCCACAATGCGCGCCGGATACGCTCCGGGAAGGACGGTTTTCCCGGGCAAACGCACGCCCGCTGGGGGAGGCGATGAAGGACGTACTGGTACTCGGCGCCGGCAAGATCGGGGCCCTGATTTCGGGACTGCTCGCCGAGAGCGGCGACTACCGGGTGCAGCTCGCCGATTCCGTTCCGGGCGCTGCGGCGGAGGTCGTCAACGCACACGGCCTGGATCATCTCGACGCCTTCGAGCTGGACGCGGCCGACGAAGCGGCACTGGCGGCACACGTGCGCGAACACGAGCCGATTGCGGTGGTCTCCGGTCTCCCCTACTTCTGTAACCTTGCGGTCGCGCGCGTCGCCCGCAACGAGAATCTGCACTACTTCGACCTGACCGAAGACGTCGCCGTTACGGAAGCCGTGCGGGAACTCGCCGAAGGCTCGGATTCGGTATTCGCGCCGCAGTGCGGCCTGGCTCCCGGTTTTATCAGTATTGCAGCGAACGAGCTGATACGGCACTTCGATTCGTTGAAGTCGGTGAAACTGCGGGTGGGCGCCCTGCCGCAACACCCCAACAACGTGCTCAAATACTCGCTGACGTGGTCCACGGACGGCGTCATCAACGAATACGGCAATCTTTGCAAGAGCATCGTCGACGGCAGGGAGGTCGACGTCATGCCGCTCGAAGGGCTCGAGGAAATCGAGATCGACGGGAAGCTGTACGAGGCGTTCAACACCTCGGGCGGACTCGGTTCTCTCGGCGAGACCTATTGCGATCGCGTCGCCAACATGAATTACAAGACGATTCGATACCCGGGACACTGCGAACAGATGCGATTGCTCATGAACGGCCTGAAGCTGAATCACGATCGCGGTACGCTGAAACGCATCCTCGAGAACGCGGTACCGCAGACGCTGCAGGACGTCGTAATCATCTATGCGGCCGTCACCGGCTACCAGGACGGCGAACTGCGCGAGGAGAACTACGTCAACAAGGTCTATCCGCAAGTGGTCGCCGGACGCCTGTGGTCGGCGATCCAGATTACGACGGCTGCGGGAATCTGCAGCGTTCTCGACATCGTCCTGTCGACGCCCCGCCGGCATGGCGGCTTCGTTGCGCAGGAGGAATTCGAACTCGCCGCTATCCTCGACAACCGCTTCGGCCGCTTCTACGCTCACGGCGGCACCAACCGGACATCCGCAGAACTCATCGCTCGCGGTGAAACAGGTCACCAGCGCGCAGGAGACGAATGATGAAGGACATTCTCGAACAACTCGGCCTCTCGGCCGTCAACGAAGGCACCTGGCTCGGCGCCACGTCGCTGGCCGGGGACGGCGCGCCGCTGATCGACTCGATCAACCCGACCGACAACGGGCCGATCGCGAGCGTACGCCAGTCGACGCCGGAGGAGTACGAACGGGTCGTCGCGGCGGCACAGGCATCGTTCCGCGCATGGCGCAGCATACCCGGCCCGGTCCGCGGCGAGGCGGTCCGGCGCATCGGCGAGGCGTTGCGTCGCTACAAGGACCCGCTCGGGAGTCTCGTGACGCTCGAGACGGGCAAGATCAAGGCCGAGGGCGACGGCGAGGTCCAGGAGATGATCGACATCTGCGATTTCGCCGTCGGCCAGTCGCGGATGATGTACGGCCGGACGATGCACTCCGAGCGACCGCAGCACCGCATGTACGAGCAATGGCATCCGCTCGGCATCGTCGGCACGATCTCGGCCTTCAATTTCCCGGTCGCCGTGTACTCGTGGAATGCGTGCATCGCGGCCGTGTGCGGTAACGTCAATATCTGGAAACCGTCGCCGAAGACGCCGCTGTGCGGCGTGGCGGTACAGAAGATCGTCAACGAGGCGCTGGCCGACATGGACCTGCCGCCCGTGTTTTTCCTGATCAACGACGGCAGCAACGAGCTGGCGCAGACCTTCGTCGATGACGAGCGCGTCGATCTGATCTCCTTCACAGGCTCCTGCGCCGTCGGCCGGAAGGTCGGCGAGCGTGTCGCCGCGCGCATGGGCAAGTTCCTGCTCGAGCTGGGCGGTAACAACGCGATCGTCGTTGACGAACACGCCAATCTCGATCTCGCCGTGCCGTCCATCGTCTTCGGCGCCGTCGGCACGGCCGGGCAGCGTTGTACGTCGACGCGACGTGTGATCGTGCACCGCTCGCGCCTCGAGGAACTCGGGGAGGCACTCGTCAATGCCTACGGCCAGGTGCGGATCGGCGACCCCCTCGACCCCGACACGTTGATGGGCCCCGTCATCGACGAGGCGTCGCTGCAGCGGACGCTAAGCGCGTGCGATGCCGTCAGGGCCTCGGGCGGCGAGATCCTGTGCGGCGGCGAGCGCATCGATCGCGAAGGGAATTTCGTCACGCCGGCGATCGCCATCGCCGACAACGATTCGGAGATCGTGCAAACGGAAACGTTCGGTCCGATCCTGTACCTGATGCCGTTCGATACGCTCGACGATGCGATCGCGATGCAAAACGGCGTCGTCCAGGGACTGTCGTCGGCAATCTTCACGGACAACGTCCAGAACGCCGAGTATTTCCTGTCGGCGGGCGGATCCGACTGCGGGATCGCCAACGTCGACATCGGCACGTCGGGCGCGGAAATCGGCGGCGCATTCGGCGGCGAGAAGGAGACCGGGGGCGGCCGCGAGGCCGGATCGGACGCCTGGAAGGCGTACATGCGCCGACAAACGAATACGATCAACTGGGGCAAGGATTTGCCGTTGGCCCAAGGCATCAACTTCGACCTCTAGTTAAGGTGACAGTCACCCTAATTCGGGGGACAGTCACCTTGCAGACAATAAAATTAGCGGCTTATCGCTGATTGTTAAAGTGACTCAAGGCTTTTCTTCGAGTTTTCCTTCGTAAGTTGTTACTTCTTGATCCATTAGGGTGACTGTCCCCCGAATTAGGGTGACTGTCACCGTTGAAAAGGGGAAGAGTCGGTAATTCACACAGCGTCAGCCTGTCCCGACACTGGTATCATTAGACGCATGAAAGTCAGTGACCGACCTGCGGGCCGGGCCGGGCCGATCCTGGCCATACTTGCGCTGCTCCTCGCCGTGACCTGGAGCCAGACCGCCGCGGCCGGCGGTCCCGTCGTCGAACTCGAGATCGAAGGCGGCATCGGCGTCGCCACCGCCGACTACGTCAAAAGCGGCATCGAGCACGCGGTCGATATCGGCGCCGAACTCGTCATTCTCAATATGGACACACCCGGCGGCCTCATGAAGCCGATGCGCGCAATCGTGCAGGATATTCTCGCCTCACCGGTGCCCGTCGCCGTGTACGTTACCCCTGCCGGCGCGCGCGCCGACAGCGCCGGGACGTACATTCTGTTCGCCGCCCACGTCGCCGCAATGGCGCCGACGACGCACCTCGGCGCGGCCACGCCCGTTGCGCTGATCGACGGCGCAGGCGACGACGGCAGCGAGGACACGGAGACTGCAGCGACGGACCGAAAGATCATGAACGACGCCGTGTCCTACATCCGCGGACTTGCCGAACGTCACGGCCGCAACGTCGAATGGGCCGAAGACGCCGTCACCGAAGCCGCCACGCTGACCGCGACCGAAGCGCTCGAGAACGACGTCATCGAGTTCATCGCGGTCGATCGCAACGCGTTGCTCGAACAACTCGACGGTCACGAGATTACCGTCAACGGCCAGAGCAGGACCCTGTCGACCTCCGATGCGCGGGTCGTCGCATTCGAGCCGGACTGGCGTATTCGCCTGCTCACCGTCATCTCCAATCCCGAGATCGTGGTGATACTCGGTCTGATCGGCCTGTACGGGCTCATGTACGAAGGCTGGAATCCGGGCGCCATCGTTCCCGGCGTCGTGGGCGCGATCTGCCTGTTGCTCGCCGCCTACGCGCTCCAGGTGATTCCCGTCAACTACGCGGGGCTCGGGCTGATCATCATCGGCGTCGGCCTGATGGTGGCGGAAGCCTATGCCCCGAGCTTCGGCGCACTCGGTCTCGGCGGCGCCGCCGCGTTCGTGTTCGGTGCAATCATCATGTTCGACACGGACGTGCCCGGCTTCGGCATCTCGTACGCGTTCGTGACCGGCATCGGACTCGTCTTCGCCGTACTGCTGGTCTGGCTCGTCGGCTATCTGCTCAAGTTGCGCCGGCGCGGCGCGGTCTCCGGGCGCGAGTCGATCGTCGGCAGCGTCGCCACCGTGCTCGAGGACTTCACCGACGACGGCAGGGTCTGGATCGAGGGCGAAGCCTGGCAGGCCCGCAGCGCAGTCCCGGTGAGCAAGGATCAGCGCGTCGTCGTGCGAACGATGGACGGTCTCGTGCTCGTCGTCGAGCCGGTCCCCGAAAGCCGCGGCGACCGCTAACAGTTTCTCCGAAGGAGGCTCCCATGTCCCTGATTTCCTATGCGTTAATCGCCTTCGCCGTCATCGCGCTGCTGTCGCAGATGTTCAAGATCCTGCAGGAGTACGAACGCGGCGTCATCTTCTTCCTCGGCCGCTTTCAGAAGGTCAAGGGCCCCGGGCTCATCATCCTGTTCCCGGGCCTGCAAAAGATGGTGCGCGTCGATCTGCGCGTCATGGTCCTCGACGTGCCCACGCAGGACGTGATCTCGCGCGACAACGTGTCGGTCAAGGTCAATGCCGTCGTCTACTTCCGGGTCGTCGATCCGGAGAAAGCCATCATCCGCGTCGAGAACTTCTTCGAGGCGACGAGCCAGCTATCGCAGACGACGCTGCGCTCGGTGCTCGGACAACACGAACTCGACGACATGCTCTCCGAGCGCGAGAAACTCAACGACAATATCCAGAACCTGCTCGATCAGCGCACGGACAACTGGGGAATCAAGGTCGCGAACGTCGAGATCAAGCACGTCGACCTCGACGAGAGCATGATCCGGGCGATCGCGCAGCAAGCCGAGGCCGAGCGCTCGAGACGCGCCAAGATCATCAACGCCGAAGGCGAGAAACAGGCGGCAAGGATGATCGCCGAGGCCGCAAGGACGCTCGCCGAAGAGGAGCAGGCGCTGCAATTGCGCTACCTGCAAACCCTCAAGGAAATCGCAAACGAGAAGACCAATACGATCGTCTTTCCGCTGCCGCTCGATCTCGTCGAGCCGCTGGTCAGGATCGCGAAATCGGCGGAATCGACACCCTGATTTCGGCGCCGCCCAGGTCGGAACGCCCGATCTTCAAGCGCCCGCCGTAGGAGCGGGCGATGTCGTTGACGACGGCGAGGCCGATGCCGTGGCCCGGCGTGGACTCGTCCAGCCGCATGCCGCGCTGCAACAGCGCCGACGCGGCATCCTCGGGAATCCCGGGCCCGTCGTCCGACACGGTCAGAACCATGCCGCTCGCTGAGGCGCGAGCGCCGGCCGACGGTACGATGCCGATCCGGACGCTGCGCTCGCACCACTTGCAGGCGTTGTCGAGCAGGTTGCCGGCGAGTTCGAGGAAGTCGCCCGTGTCCCCGCGGAATTGCATGCCCTTCTCGATGCGCACGTCGAATTCCGGCCGCTTGTCGCGGTATACCTTGCGCAAGCCGCCGATGAGACGATCGATCTCCTGCTCGACCGGCACCGGCGTCAGCACGAGCTTGTCCGCGGCCGACGCCGCGGGCTTGCGCAGCTGGTAACGAACGATCTCGTCCATACGGTCGATCTGCTCGTTGAAGCGCTCGCCGAAGCTTTCCCGCCGCCGGTCGTTGAGCAGCGCCCGCATCGCTGCGAGCGGCGTCTTGAGGCTGTGCGCCAGGTTGTCGAGTGTGTACCGGTACCGGTCCGAGCGCGCGCGCTCGCTGTCGATCAGCAGGTTCATGTTGCGTGCGACGCCGGCGAGTTCCGTCGGGAACGTCGTCGACAGGGAAACGCGGTCGCCCTCCTCGATCTCGGTGATCTCGGCTTCGATCCGGCGCAGCGGTTTCAAAAGACTGCGCAACAGCATCGAGAACGCGAGCAGCATCGTCAGCGCCACCGCCGCGAACCAGCCGAACAACTGCCCGCGGAATTTCGCAATCTGCGCATTGTAGGAATCGAGGCTCTCGGCCACCTTGAACACGTAGGTCTTGAGCACGCCGTCTTCGAACTCCCATTCGACGGCCAGACTCAGCGTAAGGAGAGGCGTCCCGTCGGCCAGCGCCTCGCGCAGGAAGAGGTGGTTGCCGAGTTCGGGAAAGATGCCTTCCGGGATCTCCAGCCCCAGGGCCGAGTCCGACCGCCAGAGTATCTCGCCGCCGCCGTCCCGGAGTTCGCCGTAGAGACCGGAGCCGATCCGGTCGAAACGCGGTTCGCGCAGGCGATACGGCGGCAATACGAGATCGTGGGAATCGCCCTCTTCGGCTGCCGCGAGGAGTCCGACGAGATGGCCGTCGAGGATGTCGCGCTGGGACTGTTCGCCGGCGCGCGTGAACGCCGAATCCAGCACGACGATCGTCGCGCCGAAAAAGAACAGCAGCAGCACGCTGACTGAGACCAGGAGTCGGCTGCTGAGCGAATTCATCGGTCGGCGCTGGCCCTTTTCGTTCAGTCGGCCTGGTTGCGCTCGAGCGCGAAGCGGTAGCCGCGTCCGCGGAGAGTCTCGATGGGTTTGAGCGTGTTGTCCGGATCCAGCTTCTTGCGCAGGCGCCCGATGAACACCTCGATCACGTTGCTGTCGCGCTCGAAATCCTGGTCGTACAGGCGATCGGTCAGTTCGGCCTTGGAGATCACCTGTCCGGCCCTCACCATCAGGTATTCGATGATCTTGTACTCGAAGCTCGTCAGATCGACGATCTCGTCGCCGACCGACAACTCCTGGCGAGACATGTCCAGCGTGACCGGACCGGCCCTGAGTTCGGACGAGGCCCAGCCGCCGCTGCGCCTGAGCAGCGCGGCGACGCGCGCATTGACTTCTTCGAAGTGGAACGGCTTGACGACGTAATCGTCGGCGCCTGCGCTCAGGCCGTCGACCTTGTCCTCCCAACGGTCCCGCGCCGTCAGGATCAGTATCGGGTACGTGTGACCGTCGGCACGCACCTGCCTGATGATATCGATGCCCGACATCTCCGGCAGACCGAGATCGACGATGGCGAGATCGATCGGGTACTCGCTCGCGAAATACAGTCCTTCCCTGCCGTCCGCCGCCTGCTCGACGGCGAAACCGCCGTCCTCGAGCCGGCGCGACAGGGATTCGCGCAACGTCGCGTCGTCTTCGATTACCAGTAAACGCATGTTCCCGATCCCTTCGGTGGCGAGGAGCTAGCGCTTGCAGCCGCTGACTCTGCGCGTCCTGACCTTGCCGTCCTTCGTGAGAACCTTGATGTGATGCACTTCGCGGCCGCCCTGGATCCTGGTCTCGGCGCTGATCACCTTGCCGCCCGTCTGCCGGCGCACCGACTCGATCGCCTCGGACAGCGACATGCAGTTCCCCTTAACGACCCGGAAGGCCGCTTCGCCGACGTGCTCCACCCCGCCGGCCCGCAGGTCGTTCCCGGAGCCGTAAGCGTCGGCGCGCAGCGGCAGGAACGCCGCCGCGCCCAATGCCAACACCGTCAGTGCGATACGCATGCGCCAAGTGTCGTACGGCCGTCCGGCGATTGCAACGAAGCGCATCACGCGGCCGTTGCCTTATCCGGCCGGCCGCACGTCGACGCGGACGCGAATGCGATTGCCCGGATCGTACGGCATCTCGGTGACGTACCTCTGGCCGTGATAGCGATACGACACGCGGTATCCGTCGATGCGTCGCTCGCGATGCTCGCGGTGACGCGTCTCGCAGCGCTCGACCGGCCGCGCGATGCGCTCGACGCGGTCGCCGTGACGCTGCCGCGCCGCATCGTTGCCTATGGCCGCGCCGATCAGCGTGCCCGCAACCGTCGCCGCATCGTTGCCGCGGCCGCTGCCGAACTGGTGACCGATGACGCCCCCGATGACGGCGCCGACCAGGGTGCCGGCGCCGCGGTCCACGCGGCGGCGATCGACCGTGTAGTACTGCATTTCCTCCCAGCACTCGCGTACGGGCGTCGTCACGGTGACGTAGTTGACGATCGGCTCGGCCGAAATGACTTTCGCGTAGTCGTACTTCGCGCGGCCGTAATCGGCCCAGGCGGTGCTGCCGAACAGCGTCGTCGCGAGGAGCAGCGACGCGATACGTGTCTTTGCGTTCATGTTCCTGTCCTTACTCTGGTGGCGACCGGCCTCTTGCCAGCCTGGGGACAGCATAGGGTCCGGGCAATGAACCCCGCCTGAACGAACAAATGACTGATTATTAAAGAATTATCCGGCCGATACCTTGGCCTTGCGCCAATACCGGTCGAGGGATTCGACGCTCAGGCCGCGCATCTCCAGCCCGGCCGAGGCGAGATCGTCCTCCATCGCCCGGAACCGCCGTTCGAACTTGCCGTTCGCGCGCATCAGCGCCTTTTCGGGATCGACGTCGTGGTGCCGCGCCAGGTTGACGACGGCAAACAGCAGGTCGCCCAGTTCTTCCTCGATACGGCCGCCGTCCTCCGTCCCGGCCGCCTCCTCGACTTCGTCGAGCTCCTCGCGCACCTTGAGCCGCACCCCCCTGCGGTCCGGCCAGTCGAAGCCGGCGTGCGCCGCCCGTTTGCCGAGCTTCTGCGCACGCATCAGCGCCGGCAGCGCCCTGGCGACGCCGGCCAGCGCGCTGCCGTCGCCTGCGCCCGCCCGCTCTTCTTCCTTGATCTCTTCCCAGCGCCCGCGTACGCCGTGCGCCTCGCGCTGTTCCTCGTCGCTGAATACGTGCGGATGCCGGCGGATCATCTTGTCGTTGATTCCCGCGACGACGTCGTCGAACGCGAAATATCCCTTCTCGCCGGCCATCTGTGCATGGAAGACGACCTGGAGCAGGAAGTCGCCGAGTTCGGACCGGAGCCCGTCCCAGTCCTCGCGCTCGATTGCGTCGGCGACCTCGTAGGCCTCTTCGATCGTATAAGGCGCGATCGTCGAGAAGTCCTGCTCGAGATCCCAGGGGCAGCCCGTCTCGGGATCCCTGAGCTTGCGCATTATATCGAGCAGTTTCTCTATTTCTTTCATAAGCTACTTATTTAAAACGAATTTTCTAAAGGACAAAAGCATATAGGCCGTGGCACCCCAGACGCGCTCCCCGTCGTAGTGGAACTCCGTGAGCCGGAACCGTTCGCCCTGCCACTCGCGATCGACGAGCCGGTCGTTCGATTCGTCGAGCAGGAAGTCGAGCGGCAGCTCGAAAGCATAGTCCACTTCGGTCCGGTCGATGACGAGCTCGGCGGCATCGTCGACCAGTCCGACGACGGGCGTGACCGCGAATCCCGTGATGGTCGGCATCGACCGCAGGTAGCCGATCACGTCGACGTGGCGGGGATCGATCCCGACCTCCTCCTGCGTCTCCCTGAGTGCGGTTGCCAGCACGCTCTCATCCTGCGCTTCCATGCGTCCGCCGGGGAAACTCGCCTGGGCGGCGTGGACCTTGAGATGCGCCGCCCGCTGCGTCAGGAGGATCGTGGGGCCGCCCCGGCGCTGCATGATCGGGACCAGCACGCCCGCGGGCTTCAGCGGGACGTCCAGCTGCTCGCGCATCGCATGGGGCCAGCGCTCGAGTCCGGGCGGCATCGCGACGTCGAGCGGATCGCCGGACAGCCGGGTGCCGGCGAAGCGGTCGCGCAACGCCTCCACGCCGAAGCGATTGTGTGTCGGGCCGCCGTTAATGCTTGATACCACCCTCGGTGAGGGCAGCCGGATCGAGCAGACGCTCCAGTTCCTCGTCGGTCAGGTCGGTCATCTCCCTGGCGACGTCCTTGACCGCCCGGCCTTCGGCATACGCTTTCTTCGCGACGGCGGCCCCGAGTTCGTAGCCGATGACGGGGTTGAGGGCCGTCACCAGGATCGGGTTGCGCCCGAGCGCGCGCTGGATGTTCTCTTCGTTCACGGTGAAGCCGGCGATCGCCCTGTCCGCGAGCACGGTGCTCGCGGCGCCCAGGATCTCGATACTCTGCAACAGGTTGTACGCGACCACCGGCAGCATGACGTTGAGCTGGAAGTTACC